>MWAR01000163.1 GCA_002068715.1 bacterium ADurb.Bin374 | reverse complement strand
GAGCAGGGTCGTGAGCGTCTGCGTGTTTCTCTCGCTTCTCTGCTCGGCCTACGCGCCGATGATCATCTACGAGTATCGGGTCGCCCTTCTGCTCTTCTACCTGTGGGGCGGCCTGATGGGCGGCATTTACGCCGTCTGCCTGACGATGGTCGGGGAAATGTTCCGGATGGAGGACCAGGTTTCGGCCAACATCACCTACGTCCTGATGGACGCCTCGGGGGGGTTCATCGGCGTTTTCCTGATCGGCCTCGCCATGGACCTCGCCGGGCAGGAAGGTCTGGCGTATGTCCTGGTGTCAGCCTCGATCTGTTACTTCATTTTCGCCCTGAGCCGTCACCGCGCTGAGTGACACCTTCGCAACGAGGAGAAATTCTATAATGAAGATTACATTTGATGTTTTTCTTCCCAGGGCCGCCTGGGGCGTCGGCATCGCATATCTTCTTCTCGGCGGAATCCTGAGCGCGGATGTTTTTTTGCGGGAGGATAGTATCTATCTTTTGCCGGGAATGTGGGGCGGGCTGGGAATTTTTCTCAGCCCGTTCAGCGCGATCGTCCTGTTCCTCGCACGAAACCGCCCCCTGTCACGCACGGAAACGATCATGGCGCAGCTGCCGCTTCTGGGCTTCGGCCTCACCGCCGCCCTCATGTTCTTCGTGGTGGGCGTCTACGGGATCCACACAGACTAGAGGCCGGTCCCGGACGGGATCGCCATCGTCATTTCTTCCGCGAATCGCAACGCCCTGTCGGGATCGGCCTGCAGCAAGCCCTGGTGGGCCTCCCGGGCGACCTCCGGCCGCTTCGCACGGAGAGCCGACGTTCCAAAGGCCCACCAGCCATCGGCATTCGTCGCATCCATCGCGAGAGCCCGGCGGTAGGCGCCGAACGCCTCGTCGTATTTCCCGCGTTCGGTCTGGATGTCGCCGAGAACGACGTAAGGCAGCGGGTCGTCGGTGAGATACTTCATCGCCTTGACGAGCGCGCCGGAAGCGAGATCGCTCCGTCCAAGCGCCTGGTGACTCTTCGCGAGGATGCAGCAGGAGCGGCCGATATCGGGGTCGACGATCTCCTGGAGAAGCGCCATCGAAATCCCGATGTCGAGCATCTCGACGGCTTTCGCGTGGGCGCCGGTCTGGGCATATAGTTCCCCGAGTTCGAGATACGCCACCACGGTCGCGGAACAGGCATCCACAGACTTCCGATACTCGGCGATCGCCGCCTCGCTCTTCCCCTTCTCCTTCAACGTCCTGGCCTTCTGCAGGTGCTTCTGGGAAATCTCCAGCGCCTTCTGCTGGTCTTTCCCCGAATCCAGGGCGACTCCCCTTCCCTGTGCATGGGCGAAGTCATCCGACAACATCACCGACGAACACAGAAAAAGAACCGCCATCCCACGAAAAAATCCCGTTCGCATCGCACGCTCCTGACCAGCCTCGACGTTCCCCTGCTGAAAATCACGCTTCCCCATTCTGCCACCACCCCCGAACTTTTTCCAGCAGGTTCACGCCATGACGTCAGACGAGCGACTTGTCCGCATCATTCAATAATGTTTTATATAATATATTTCACTTTTGTTGTCTCCAGCATTATCGCGTTGCTGTTGATTAGAAGGGTGATACGAAGTAGCATGCTCTCCTGCATACAAGAGAATGCCGTATATACGACAACCATGACGGCAGATGAGGGAGGGCGGTGCATGTCACGGCGTGGGAAGGCTGATGTGCCGGCCGGGTGTGCGTTCTGTGCTTCAGTTCGGTGGTCGGTAGTCATCGATCGCGAAAAAGAGGAGCAGATTCCGCTCGAGGCCGGGCGGTTTCGTCCGATGACGAAAGAGGGCGGGATCCGGCAGTGTCCGTCGTGCGGAACCTATTACAGATACTCGAAGATCACCGACAACGAGCCGGGGAACGAGCAGCATACGGAAGAGTTCGTCAAGCTCTCCACGGCCGTGGCGGAAGCGGAGATCGCGCTGGAACGGGATCGGGAGGCCCACTTCAAGGAGGTTCTCGGGAAGCGGTATGCGGAGCAGCTCGGCACGCTCGGCGATGATGAACGCCGGCTGTGGGAGCATTTCGTCGTGCATCGATCGGAGATCATTCCTCTCTTCGATCTCAAAGCCCGGTTCCAGGAGTTTCCCGACGTCGAGCGGATGCTGGACAGCCTCGTCGCCGCAGGCTTGGTTCAGCGAACCGTGACCCCGTCCGTCTGGCAGGAAACCACCCCGGTGATCCGTGACTGGAACATCCGGTATCAGATCACCTGCCCCACTCTGGATCTGCTGGAAATCGGCCGCGATTTCGAAACCTCCCGAAAGCCGGAAAAAACTCGGATTCGGAGAAAATCACCACGCCGCTGATCACACTCGGTCAGGATTTTCCTGTTTCATGGATACACGGCAAGGTAATTCTCGAGCGACGCAAGTGCAGCAAATGATATATTGCTTGCCATTTATCGACATAGTCCAATCCGCCCGGGCCACCTCTGGCGTCGTTTGACTCGTGGTCGGGGGGTTGGTAGGATGAGTGCAGACGGCATGAGGGCGAGACATCGTCTTTCATCGAGAGGATCGGTGCCGGAGCACGCAGCCGGACGAAAGGGGCGAGTTGTTCATGAGCTTCCGATCGCGATGGGTCTTCGTGGTTTTCTGTTTTCTCCTGATTTTCGCCGTGCAGGCGCGCTCAGAGAAGGAAGACCCGCTGGCCGAGCTGCGGAAGCTCGCGGACGAAGGCGACGCTAAGGCGCAGGTGCGGCTCGCCACCTGTTACCAGCACGCCAAAGGAACGGAAAAAGATCACGGTGAAGCCGTCCGGTGGCTTGCAAAGGCCGTCGAGAAGGATGATCCCGACGGGCTCCTGCTGCTCGGCATCGCGTATTCGACGGGAGAAGGGATCGCCAAGGACAAGCAGAAGGCCGCCGAGCTGCTGAAGAAATCGTCCCACCTGGGGCATCCGATGGGAATGACGGTGTATGGCAGCATACTGGCCGACGACGGGGAACTCGCCACCGGGGTCGCATATCTGCAGGTCGGCACGCTCCGACTTCTCGATACCGATCCCTCGACCGGAATGAAGTTTCTCGGCACCCTTGGGACCTACAAAGAAAAGATGTCCAAAGACCAGGCCGATCTGGCGAAGAAAATGGCCGTCGAGCTCGAGGGCAGCACTCCGTATATCGAAACGATTCTCGGGTATACGTTCCCCCTCGGGCCGGTGATTTTCACGCAGGCCGAAGCGGAGGCGATCGTCCGCGAGATTCAGCCGGAGGTGGAAAAAGTCGCCGGCCGGACGTTCAAAACTCCACCGCTCGTCTCGGTCTCTTCGCGCTTCGTGACCGCCAATTCGTTGGCCGACGACCTGTATCCACAGCTACGTAATCTGATACCCCATCAGCCCGAAGCGTCGACCCGCCAGGCGGCGCTTCAGCAGTCGCTCGGGATGGTCCAGTCGCTTCTAGGGAAATACGGGTTCCACGACAAGACCCTGCACCTGCTTCCCCGCAACATGAGCCTGATGATGGAGAAGATCGGCATCAACGCCTCGTTCACCCCGAATCTGGTGCGGGTGCTGGTCGCCCACGAGATGACGCACGCCATGCAGGACCAGTATCTGAACCTGAAAGACACTCTGCTGGCCATGACCGACCAGGAAGCCATGTCGGCTTTCAATGCCGTCATCGAGGGCCATGCCGTCTTCGTCCAGGACTCGCTGGGAACGGCGCTCGGACTCGACCGCGAGGTGATGGAGTTTGCCCGGTTCCTGTCGGCCGGCGTCGACCCAAAGCAGGAAGAGACTGGCGGCAACGAGTTCCAGGCATATAACAGACGCTATTTTCAGGAAGTGTATCTCGGCGGGCGGAAGTTCATCGACGCCATCTGCCAGCTGCACGGGCGCAACCGTCTGTGGGACGTGCTCGAGAACCCGCCGTTGCGCACGTCGGCGATCAGTTTTCCCGACACCTACACCTTCGGCAAGCAGACGCCACGCCTGGACCTGAGTCCGATCCTCATGGGCATGGAAAGCCGATTCGGCGGGGGACCCTGGCAG
>MWAR01000162.1 GCA_002068715.1 bacterium ADurb.Bin374 | reverse complement strand
GAGCCGATGATGCCTGCGATCATGCCGAGCTGGACGATGACGCCGATGAGCGGGATCGCGATCATGTTCGCGATCGGGGCCGAGAGCGACATCGAGCCGAAATAGTAGGCCGAGAGGGGACCCATCATGGCGAGGAAGATCGCAACCTGGGACGAGGAGAAGCTGATCAGCCACTGCGGCAGCATCTCGAAGCTGAAACTCTGGAACCCGGAAAGCCGCGAGAAGCGCCGCGATACAATAACAGATGCTATTATATAGATCGCGATGCCCTGAAAAAAATACGGGGCGAGCACGAGATCACGCTTGAGCACCACGGCGAGATACAACAGCGCCGCCGACCCGAACGCGAACGCTAGGCCCGGGCCGCGGAGGCATTCGCGAAGCAGTTTCTCCGACGGCTCCGAGAACATCGCAAGGGCGTAGATCGCCATGAACGAGAGTACGAAGCTCGGTTCGGTGAGCTGGAGCGGGTTGACGGTCAGGATGTAGGCGGCGGCGACGGAGAGGGCGAAGATGATCGACGCCCGGAAGCCCCGGTCGCTCAGATAGGCTCTCGACAACAGAAACAGGCTGTTCATCAGCGCGGCACGCACCGCGGAGCTCGGCCAGCCGACGATGAGAGCGAAGGTGAACAGGAAGAAGACGATGATCGGCGAGAAGATCCGGAGCGGGACGCCGAACATCACGAACAAGCCGTAGAACAGCCCGGCGATGATCGTGACGTGCAGGCCGGAGACGGCGAGAACGTGCGATACGCCGGTCTTGCGGAACTCGGTCGACACGATGGGCGGCAAGCCGCCTTTCAGTCCGAGGAGAACGCCGCCGAGGAACGACGATTCGGGATACGGCATCGTCTGTTTGATGATGCCGAGAATCGACGAGCGCAGATAAAGCGCGAACCGATACCACGGCGAGCCGCTCGGATCGTCTTCGATGATATCGAGGCGTGCGCCGCGGCCGGCGATCCGGACTGTCCGGAAAATGCCGCGGTTCCGAAGCGTCCTCTGATAGTCGAGACTGCCGGGGTTGCGGGCCGCCGACGGGACGGAAAAGTGGCCGCTGATCTCGACCCTCTGGTTGAATTTCAGCAGCTTGAACGCGTCGTTCTCCTCGAAAACCTGGGCAAGAACAAGTCCGTCGTCGATACGCGACTCTGCGGGCGGCGGCGTCTCGGGAAGAAGCTCGCCTGCCGGTGCGCTTTCGGAAGCTGCCTGGAAAACCGGTTCCGTCTGGGCCGCGGCTGATTTTTTTCGTCCCCTGCCCTTCGATTTCTTTTTTGCCCCCTTTGCCGCCCAGGGCTTCGGCTGCCTCATGGAGATGATTTCCTGGGCCGTTTCCGGGGCGATGACGACTTCGAGGTAATCGTTTTTCAGGTTCGGCTCTTCGATCACGCGGCCGACGACGCGCCACTTTCCGAACGGATTGCTCGCATCGATGATACGATCGACGTGGTTCGGCGAGATCACGTTGAGCGCCGTCCCATACCGGAAAATTCCGAAGAAGAAGCAGGCGCCTGTCAGCAGGAGAATCGAAAGAACTGGCACCGGGCTTTCGTCTTCCGCGATGTCACCGATCTCGCCGGCGGAAAGTTTGTCTCCATGCTGCTGCCAGAACGGAATCGCGGCGGCGGCGAAAAACATGGCGGCCAGAAGCAGGAAAAAGGGGCCGCCCGTGATGCCGAGCAGACTCACCGTCGACATGCCGGCGACATACGCCAGCGTCAGGATGATGAACGTCGTCACGTCAGTTCCGATCGTCGCCGGATTCGTCTTCGACGCCGACGTTCGAGTAGTATTCCTCGTTCGAGGCTAGGTTCTGGTCGATGCGGTAATCCGACTTGACGGCCAGGACGAGAATGCCGAGCACCATCGTCGTGAGCAGCAGCCCGATCAGAAAGCCGGTTCCGTTGTTCTGTTCTTTATCTTGTTCAGCCACCGTTCATTCCATTCCGTCGATCTGGTTTGCACCATCGAAGATACCATAAAGTCAGGGCCGCGCGCAGGATTCTGAACATCTGATATCATCAACAGCATGTCGGATGAATGGAACGACTCCGAGCTCTTGCGGCATCTGCCGGAAATCCTCGGAGAAGCGGCGGATACGCGCGAATGCGTTCGTCGTCATCTCCCGCATGATGGCCGCGATGCGGATCACATCATCGCCATTGGAAAGGCATCCCGAGAAATGCTCGCGGGCGCGCTTTTCCACGATGGAGTCGCCCTGCCCCGTTCCGTCGTCTGCGTTGCTCCCGCCGGAACCGGTGAGGAAGTGCCCGTTCCGTCCGGGGTGAAAGCGGACTTTTTTCCGGCGGGCCATCCGTATCCCGACGCAGGATCGTTCGAGGCCGCTCGTCACGCCCTTCTGGCCGCCGAACGGATGGCCTCGGAATCACACGTTCTCGCACTCGTATCCGGAGGTGCATCCGCTCTTTTCGAAAGCCCCGTTGCCCAATTAACATCTGATGATATAATAGCTGTTTATACATCTCTTGTTTCATCGGGAAGGCCGATTGCCGATCTGAATACCGTCAGAAGGCATCTCTCGGCGGTCAAGGGAGGAAATCTGCTTCGCGTGCTTCTCGATCGCGGCGCCTCGGTGACGGTGCTCGCCATTTCGGATGTTTCTGGTGATCACCCTCACGATATCGGATCCGGCCCCTTTTCTCCCGATCCGACGACCTTCGCCGATGCGTTCGGAATCGCCTCGAATATCGCCGGATTTCCGGAAAAGGCGCTCCGAGTTCTCTTCGACGGCCGAGCGGGACGCTTGCGAGAGACACTCAAGCCGGGTTGTTTCGACGAGACCCGATACCGGTTCCGCTGCATCGCCAGCCCACGGATGGCCGCGGAACGTCTTTCTGCCCTCATTTCTCATTCGGGTCACACGGTTTCGACGTACCCCGTTCCAATGTCGGGAAATCGTGCGTCATGGGTAGAAACATTATGTAAATATATGCAGACGACGAACGAAATAAAGAAGGGAACATGGATGGTTTCCTTTGGAGAACTGGAAGTTCATATACCAACAGGCATACTTCCTGGCCGTGGTGGCCGGGCGACGTCTCTTGTGCTCGAACTCGCGTTGGCAGCGAAACGCAAAGGATTGGAGATCGATGTTGCAGTGCTTGCCACGGACGGACGCGACGGAAATTCATCCTCGGCCGGCGGTTTTCTGACGTCCGAGGATATAGCGAACTCATCAGCAGATGAACTCGGGAACGCGGTACGCTGCTTCGATGCGGCGACATGGCTCGAGGCGAAAAACAGGCTGTATCCGACCTTTTCTACCGGGACAAATCTCGGAGACGTTCTGCTGCTCCGGCTGCGATCCCCTGCGCCATCCCGATGATGAGCGCGACACCGCGCACGAATGAAAGAACCGGCGTCCAGGGCAGAAGTACAGGCTCGATGCGGAGGCTGATTCGTGCGAGTGATGCGCAGGTCGCGACCCAGGAAAGCGCCCAGGCGGGCAGAGACCACCGGCGATATCGAGGTGAGAGCAGAAGAACGGGCAGAATCGCCAGAAGAACGAGCTGGGCTTTCATACTGAACGGCGTATAACTGTCCCGGCCGGCTTTTTCGGGATGCCGCCGGTAGACGCGCATTCGCCAGTAACCCCGGCCGATCTTCAGCAGAAAATACCGCCATACACCTTCCCGGTGCGTATGCCAGACGACGGCTCCCGGCACGAACACGAAACGGCCGCCCTGCCCCTTGATCCGGAACGAGAGATCGACATCCTCGTTGTCGGCACGGGGAAAACTCGTGTCGAATCCGCCGACGGCAGCGAGAGACGACCGCCGGAATGCGCCGGAATACGTGTCTACGAAATCGATGTCATGCTGGCCGGAAAGAAGCTCGAACCGCTCTTCGAATTCGAGCTGGGCAAGCCTTGCCCAGAGATCAGTCTGCGCGGTTTTGTAGACGCCCTTCGCACCTGTCACCGTGGGATCGTCGAACGGGGCGGCCATCGCATCGAGCCAGCCGGGTTCCGGCCGACAATCTGCATCCGTGAAGAGAACGATCTCTCCCCTCGCCTTTTCGATACCCGCATTTCTGGCCCGCGCGGGGCCACCATTCGCGGGAAGCCTCACCCAGGTGAGTGGAAGACGATTTCTGAATGATGATTCGACGCCCGAAAGGTCGTCGGATGAACCGTCATCGACTACGATCGCTTCCCAGGGTCGAGATGTTTTCTGTGCTGCAAGAGCTTCGAGACAGCCGGCCAGGATTTCCGGCCTGTTGAATGCCGGAATGACCACAGACACATGAATGGTTTCAGGAACACTCATGCCGGTGACACTCTACCTGTCGAGGAACAGATGCCGGAGAAACGTGCGGGCCGAGCGAACCACGCGATGCCGCTCTTCGGCATCTGTGAGAACACGCCATGCAGTGGCGAGAAGATACGAACGCCGGAGGTAAAACTTTCGTCGCGCATGGTTGCAGAAGCGCACGAGATGGGCGCTCGTCAGATCGGCGGATCTGACGACGCACTGATGGAGGCCTTCTGGCGACAACCAGTCGCGCCACCTCTCCGCCGTGAGCATGCCGTTCGCTTTGGCCCAATCGTATGCTTCGGTTCCCGGATAGACCATCAACGGGTAGAACTGCGCAGTATCGAGGGGCAGGCGCAACGCGAACTGGAGCGTCTGCTGCAGGGTCACGCGCGTTTCACCGGGCAGGCCGACCATGAAACAGCCGTGGACCTTGATGCCGGCGGTGCGCGCATCGGCGGCGAACCGCTCCATCGCGGCGATATTCGTGCCTTTGTGAATGCGATCGAGAAGTTCCTGACTCCCGGATTCGAACCCGACGCAGACGCCCCGGAGACCGGCGCCTTTCATCGCCCGCAGGGTCTCGAGATCGACATCGGCGCGGGCGTTCACTGTCCAGCTCAACGGCAGTCGCAGATCGCGGAGCTTCCGGCAGAACTCGTCGACACGCTTCCGATCGGCGGTGAAGGTGTCATCTTCTATGAAGACGCCGCGCACATGGGGCATGTGTTCGGAGATCCAGCGAAACTCGTCGATGAGCGAATCGACCGAACGCTTCCGATAGCCATGGCCGGTGAGGGTCTGCGGAAACACGCAGAACGTGCATCGGAAGGGACATCCGCGGCCCGACAGAATGGAAACCATCGGATGATGGGCATTCGGGTTGAAATACCGCGAGATCGGCAGGAAACGGTGATAGATTTCGCTGAGGAACGGCCTTGCATCGAGATTCTCGAAATATCGATTTCGCGGAGCCGCCGGGCGGCCGGGCAGGTGAACGCCCTCGCCCCCGTAAACGGCACGACCTTCTGCCAGACATTCCATGATCTCTTCGAGCGGAATCTCCAATTCACCGATCAATGCCCCGTCGAGCGACGGCTGAAGGGCCAGCGACTCTTCGGGAAGGGCGGACACGTGGGTTCCGCACATGAACACGCTTGCCGGCGCGCACGCTTCTTTCGCCCGAGCGGCGAACGCGAGGTCGTTCTCGATGCTGGGCGTGGCCGCCTCGACGAGAACCAGGTGAGGCGCGAACGCCTGGAGCCGCGCGATCGTCTCGTCGTGGTTTTTGCCTATGGCGACGGCATCGATCAGCTCGACCTCGTGGCCGAGCCGGATGGCGTGTGCGGCGGCGGCGGCGAGCCACATCGGATAATACAGCGTCCCGCTCCGGGTGACGGCCGGCGACCGCTGGCCTCTCGAGTAGTCGGGCAGAAACGGCGGATTGACGAAGGCGACGCGCAGGGGCCTCCGCATGGGGGGAATGGATCCCGACGGTTTGGTGCTCGGACTGCTCATCTGTCGCCTCCGGTCGCGGGTGTATTCGATACTCTATATATGCGGCGCAGCCAGGCGCCGATGTCTTCCTTGATCAGCCAGTATTCGCAATTGCCGCAGATCGCGGTTTTACCGTATTCGCCCCTCAGATGTTTCATGCGAAGATCGTGCAGGGCTTTTCCGTTCCAGATTTCCTTGAAACCGCCCTCCCCCACCCGACCCAGCGTGCCGCTGCATTCGTAATCGATGCAGCAGGGCGAAACCTGGCCGTCGGAGTTGACGATGCCGGTATACCAGAGAAGCGAGCAGGGATACCGCCCGTCGCGGCCGTAGCACCGCTCGTCGCCGACCGCGCCGATCCAGGTGTGATACGGCGTGATGTCTACCATATCGGCTTTCCCGGCCCAGCGTCGCCTGAACGTTTCGACGTCGGCCTCGTGGCCGCGCCGCTCGACCATGCGAGCCTTGATGAGGGGCTTTTTCAGATTGTGCTCGCGCTTCAACGCGATCGCCCGCTCGACGTTGGCGACGACGCGTTCGTAGGCGTTCGCCCCCTTGAGTTTTTCATACCCGCCGGGTTCCACGGCGTCGATGCTGACGATGAGATCGTCGAGGCCGGCCGCCGCGAGGTCGGCGAACATGTCCTCGTCGAGGAGTGTACCGTTAGTTATAATACCGATCGATTTTGCTGCCCGCGCATCGGCCAGCATCTCTACCATCTTCGCGATCTTCGGGTGCAGAAGGGGTTCGCCGTCTTTCTGGAGGAACACTTTCAGGATAGGTCCTTCCCGTTTCAACTCCCCGACGAGCCTCTCGAACAGTCCCCACTCCATGTCGACGACCGGACGGCCGCTGATCGAGCGCGGGCACATCGCACAGGCGAGATTGCACCGGTTCGTCGGCTCGATGTTGAGAATCATCGGATACCGGACCGGGAGATTCCATTTCAGATACAGCGTCCTCAGCCACATCCACCGTTTGAACAGATCGAGGTCCATCTCAGTTCTTCTTTCTCGCGGCCTCGATGTGACCGCGTCCGAAGCCTCCCGTCATCGCGTCGAGCAGGGCCTTGAAAAGCGAGATCAGAGCCCAGGGTGAGCCGGCGCGAGCGAAGATGCGGACAAGTTTCCAGAGGTGGAATGCGTAGAATTTCGGAATGTCCGAGAGGCTGCCGTGCTTCCACCAGAACAGCATTTTATTGCGCGAGGTATAGTAGATCATCATCGGGCTGTGCTGGCCGACGACCTGGGAAACCTTGTGATACAGCCGCGCGGCAGGAACGAGCCAGACGTCCCAGCCGGCCCTGGCCATGCGATGACACCAGTCGACCTCGTCGTGGTAGATGAAAAAACGCTCGTCGAACATGCCGATCTTCTCGATCACCGAACGTCGCACCATCAGCGCGCAGCCGTGGATGTAATCGATGCGTCGCGGCGTGTTCCCGCATCGCCAGGGCCGATCGCGGAGGATCGGCGGGAACCACATCAGGTCTGTGAAGATGCGGCCGCCCGCGGCCCAGACGATGTCACGCGGCTCGTTGTAGAAAATCAACGGCCCGCAGGCCCCGGCGGACGGGGTTGCGTCCATGAACGCGGCGAGCAGGTTCACGCAGTCGGGTTCGAGATCGATATCGTTGTTCACGAACAGCACGTATTCGACCACGGGATCTTTCAGCAGGAGTTCCGCTCCCCGGTTGTTCGCGGCGCAGAACCCTTCGTTCACGGGAAGCCCGAGAACCTCGACCTCGGGAAACGCGGCCCGGACAGCCTCACAGGTGCCGTCGACGCTTCCATTGTCGACGAGAACGATACGGGGTTTCGGCCCATCGAGTCGTCGCAGCGCATCGAGCCCTTCGAGCGTCATCTTCTTCTGGTTCCAGGTCAGCATGACGATGCCGACCCGTGAACCTTGTTTCATCGATGTGTTGGCATACATGAGGAATTGTTCCCGAACATGTGTTGTGAATCGTGAATTCATCCAGATATACTCCGCCATCCCGCCCCGAAGCAAGCCATCTGCCACATCTGCGGATCGGTTCTCAAAAAGAAAAGGGCCCTTTCGGGCCCTTTTCTGGGATTTTCGGTTACCCGAGAATCTTTTTGAGAGGCTTGTTGAAGGCGAACATCAGACCGCCCGTTCCGAGACCGAGGAAGGTGAGCAGCCAGAAGAAGGCCTCCTTGGAGAGCGTCTTGTTCTCGTAGAAGGTGCCGATGTAGCCGGAGAGATAGTTGCCGGCAAAGCTGGACAGGAACCACATGCCCATCATCATCGACACGACGCGGGCCGGGGCGACCTTGGTGACCAGCGACAGACCGACCGGTGACAGATACAGCTCGCCGATCGTCAGCAGGAAGGTGCAGAACAGCGGCCAGAAGGGGCTTCCCTTCGTATCGCCGACCATTCTCACGCCGACGACCATGACGATGAACGAGAGGCCGAGGATGACGCTGCCGATGGCCATTTTCGTGACGCTGCTCGGCTCCTTGCCGCGGCGGTTCTGCCAGGCCCAGAACATGTCGAGCAGCGGCGCGAGCAGGAAGATCACGCCGGGATTGAACGACTGGAACCAGGTCGAGGGAATCTGGAAGCCGAAGATGATCGGCCACACCGTCTGTTCGTCGGCCCAGCTCTGCATCGTGTTGCCCTGCTGTTCGTACACCGACCAGAAGACTATGTTGAGAACGCACAGGCCGACGAGGGCCGCGATTCCCTGCCATTCGGACTCGGTGAGGGCCGGCTTCGCTTTACGCAGACCGTTGATGAAGAAAGCGGCGGTGATGGTGAACAGGAAGCCCATGATCATATTGAGGGAGAACGAGGTCATGAAGCCCCAGATGGGAAGCGCGATGGCGATCAGGACGTCGATGCCGAGCAGGCCGTTGACGATCGTGAGTGTCGTGCCCGAGCCGGTTTCCTGGACTTCGGGCGTCTGAACGTCGTCCTCGTGCTTCTCTTCCTTGCTCTTCATCATGTTGTCGGGGGCGAGATAGCTCTGCGAAAGCAGGTAGACCGTCACGCCGAGCAGCATGCCGACGCCGGCGGCGCCGAAGCCATATTTCCAGCCGTAGAGGGCGGCGAGGGTGCCGCAGACGAAGTTGGTCAGGAAGGCGCCGAGGTTGATGCCCATGTAGAAGTAGGTGAACGCGCCGTCTCTGCGCGGATCGCCGGGCTGATACAGGTTACCGACCTGAGTCGAGATGTTCGGCTTGAACGCGCCGTTCCCGATGATCAGGAACAGGAGGGCGACGAAGAACAGGTTCGGCGACATCAGCATGAACTGGCCGATCGCCATCAGGGTGCCGCCGATGGCGACAGTTTTGCGCTGGCCGAGATACTTGTCTGCTATCATGCCGCCGAAGACCGGGGTCAGATAAACGAGACCGGTGTATAGACCGTAAATCATCGAGGCCTGTGCGCCGACTTCGCCCGGGATGAGTTTCTGGAGGGTCGGCCAGAACAGGATGTCATCCGGCATGCCCGGAATCAGCATCTCTGTGTTGCCCTGGAATTGCTGTCGCATGTTCACGAAAAGGAAATTCACCATGTACAGCTTGAGCAGGCCTCTCATGCCGTAGTAGGAGAAGCGCTCCCACATTTCCGTGAAGAACAGGACGACGAGCCCTATGGGATGGCCCAGAAGTTCGCCTTTGCCGACCGTATCTTTGTATTCTGCCATGGATTCCTCACCTTGTCTTGAATGTTTCTCGGGGTACGTGTCGTATCGCGATCAGATACAATACCCGTTCGACGCCCGATTGTCCAGCCGAATCAGGAACCGGTGGAGAAACAGCTTCATCACGGAGAGCGCAAAAGAATCTCTGTTTGCGTAGGAGCTGTTTTCAAACCCGCTCTGTCCCTACCCTGGCACGAATCATTCGTGTCGACCGATGACGTGATATGGCTGAACGACGCCGTTCGTGTCGATGTAGTGTATTCTGGAATATAGATTCACGGCGGCGCATGAGTGGTTGGGGACGATCGAGAGACGGTCGCCGATGACCGGCTTTGGAAAAGAGGGTTCGAGAGGGACGATACCGTGTTCTTCGGAGAGGCGCGTCAGGACCCATTCTCGGACAATCGCTCCGTTGGATGCGTGGATAATGCCGTATCCCTTCAGGAACTCCAGGCCGTGGGCTCCCTTGTCGAGGCCCATCGCCTTGCTTCCGGCATCGATGACGAAACGGTCGTCGTAGACGTCGACGACGGTTGCGAGCACCGTGAACGCACAGTCTTCCGGTGCTGCGACGCCGAGCCCGACCTGGATGGCGTCGTTGTACACGTAGTTGCCGGGTCTCGCCTCGGTCACGCCGGGAACGGTCCCCGAGATACGCCATGTCGGCGTCGATCCAACGCTGACGTTCGGGCATGGTATGCCCGCGTCCCGAATCATCATCGCCGCGTCGGCGACGGAACGACCTTCGGTTTCGGAAATCAGGCGACGCTCCCCGGGCGTTGTCGCGGCGTAGACGTGACCGGCGTGGGTGAAAACGCCGTCGAGTATCAGGGCAGGTGCAGCCGCGATCTTCTGCGCGAGACGGACGACGCCGCTTCCCGGCGGAAGTCCGCACCGGTGATGACCGCTGTCGATCTCGATTCTCACGCTCAGCCTGGCGTCGAATGCCGCGGATGTGAGCTGGGTGATGTGATCCTCGTGATCGACCGCGACGATGACCTTCGCGATATCGCAGAGACTCTTCAACAGTGCGATTTTCGATTCACCGACGATCGGATACGCGACGAAGATATCCCGGAATTCCGCTTCGGCAAATGCCTTCGCCTCTTCGACCGTCGCGCATGTGATGCCGGCGGCCCCGGCAGACAGCTGCATCCGGGCGATTTCGGCGCACTTGTGGGTCTTCACGTGCGGCCTGAGGGCGATCCCGTGCCGTTGTGCAAATCGAGAGGCTGCACCGACGTTGCGCTCGAGGATGAATCCATCGACGAGCGCAACGGGCGTGGCAAGGTCGGGGAAACGCATGCGTGTCAGGCGAGAGCCAGAATATCTTTCACGATATGCTTGATTTCCTTCTCTTCGGGCGATCTCGCGAGGTAGGCCATGTTCCCCATGACCTGTGCAAGCACGGGTGAAACCTCGGTGAACATGATGATGTGCTCGCCGTATTTGTCGATGACCTGCTCGTGCGACAGGCGGTACTGCTTGCCGTATTTGCGACCGATATGCGCGCAGTGATACTTTCGCTCGACGCTTTCCGTGAACTTGCCCTGGACTACGACGTTCGCCCACTGCTGGTAGACGTCGATATCCGATGTGAAGTTCATCATGTCGGTCGTGAAGCCGCCGGGCGGCCGGCAGTTGAGTTCGAGCGGGATGAACTCGCCGTCGGACTTTCGCCGGAAAAATTCGAAATGGAAGAACTTCTCGCGTATGTCGAACGCCTTGACGCTTCTGAAACCGTATTCGCGAAGCTTCTCGGGAATATTTCGGAGCGAATAATACCAGAGATCTTCGTTGAACGCGACGGCTTCATAACAGCCGAAGTCGGAATAGTGAGATGTATAATATACGATCTCGTTATCCTTGTTGGTGATGCCGTCGAACGTGAACAGCTCGCCGTCGATGAACTCCTCGAGGAAATAATCGCAGTCGGGTTTTCCCTTGATGAACTCCTCGAGTTCGTTGGCGTTCGCGATCTTGTAGGTGGAAGCCGCGCCGACGCCGATATCGGGCTTGGCGATCATCGGGAACCCGACCTTTTTCGCGAATTCCCGGGCGTGTTTCGGATTCTGGTAGACCTCGCCGCGCACGACAGGAATGCCGGCCTTCCTGAACACGTCCTTCATCAGGGATTTCCGTTTGAGCGTCTGTGTCGCCCGGCGCTTGGGGCCGAAAATGTTGAAGTCTTCGCGCAACGCGCCTTCCAGCAGCAGCCAGTGCTCGTTGTGGGACTCGATGCGATCCATCAGGCCGTGGTGATGGATGAAGTTCCCCATCGCCCGGACGACCTGATCGTAATCGTTCATGGAGTTGACACGGTAATACTCGGCCATGGCTGTCTGAAGCTCGGGCCGGAGTTCCTCCCAGGGGGCCTCGCCGATGCCGAGCACGCGGGCTCCCGCTTTTGCCAGACCGACCGGGAACTGGTAGAAGTTGGGCGGAAAATGAGGTGACAGGAATACGAAATTCATGTTCGTCCTTTCTGCGACTCGGGAGAGCCACCGCCGGAAGTTGTGTACCACATATTACCCTCTAATCGAGAGGGTGACAACCTCATTCCCTTCCGGGGGCCTGCTCTGGAAAATGCCCTTCCGCCCGGGAAACCTCGCAGGGGGCCTGAACGGCGGAGCGGGTCGGTACGTCGGATGATCTCAGACGTTGCATCGTCTCGCGCTGAAAGGA
>MWAR01000161.1 GCA_002068715.1 bacterium ADurb.Bin374 | reverse complement strand
GTGTACGATATCGCCCAGGCACGCGAACTCGGGTTCACCAGCCACTGGGAATCCCTCGAGTTCCTGAACCGTCAGGGATTCGTCGCCAACGCGCCGGCCAGGCTGTGCCGCAGCATAGAAGATATCGAAGAATATATTTCAACCGCCGACCGGCTGAGGAAAGAACTCGACTTCGACATCGACGGCGTCGTGCTGAAGGTCGACTCGCTCCCGCTCCGGCGCGAGCTGGGCGTGACAACGAAGGCACCCCGGTGGGCGATCGCATACAAGTTCGCGCAGGAACAGGCCGTCACGCGGCTCCAGTCGGTCGTATGGCAGGTCGGCCGGATGCAGATCACGCCGGTCGCGGTGCTGGAGCCGGTCGAACTCGGCGGCACGACCGTATCGCGCGCTTCCCTCCACAACATCGATCAGATCCGGGAGAAAGACATCCGCGTCGGCGACCTCGTTGTCGTCGAGAAAGCCGGTTTCATCATCCCCTACGTCGTCGAGTCACGGCGGGACGAGCGGACGGGCGCGGAAACCGAGATCGAACCCCCGGAAACCTGCCCGGCATGCGGCGGCCCCACCCGGGTCTGCCGAGAGCGTGAGGACGGTGTTCCCGGCGCGGGCGAGTCGACCGTCGTCCACTGCACGAACAAGACGTGCCAAGGCATGCTCGCTCGGCGGGTGACCTACTTCGTGACCATGATGGAGATCGAGAACGTCGGTCCGCAGCTCGTCGAGCGGCTCGTTTCGGCCGGCCTGGTCGCCGAGCCCGTCGACCTGTTCCGCCTGCGGCGCGAGGACCTGCTCAGCGTCGAGCGGATGGGGGAAAAGCTGGCAGATAAAATTCTTTATAATATAGAAAAAGCGCGGACGCGGCCGCTGTCGAAGGTCATCGCGGCGCTCGGCATCCCGAACGTGGGCGCGGTCTCGGCGGAAGACCTGGCACACCGGTTCTCCACCCTGACGGCGTTCAGGGCCGCCACGGCCGACCAGCTTCTCACCGTTTCCGGTATCGGGGAAAAGGTCGCCCAGTGCATCACCGAGTTCCTGGCCGCACCGGCGAACATCGCCTGGATCGACCGTCTCGCGGCCTGGCTGATCGAGGCCCCCGTGGGTGAAGCCCCTTCGCCGTCCGCACCGACTCTCGCGGGTAAGACCTTCGTGATCACCGGCGAGGCTGGCGTGCCTCGAAGCGAGCTCGAGACGCTGGTAAAGCGTCACGGAGGCCGGGTGAGCGGCTCGGTGTCGGCGAAAACGAGTTATCTCGTGATCGGCTCCCTCGAAGGTCCCGGATACACATCCGGAAAGAAAACCAAGGCCGAATCGCTCGGCATCCCGATCATCGACGAGTTCGGCCTGAAGTCGATGGCGGAGTCCGGAAACGATCCTGGAGGACAGCATGGTTGAAACAGGCGCGAAGCTGATCGAAGTGTTTCCTTCGATCCAGGGAGAGGGTATGCAGGTCGGTCTCATGCAGTTGTTCGTCAGGTTTGCCGGATGCAACCTGCTGTGCCGCAACTGCGACACGCGGAGGTCGTGGGATGTCGGACCCGGCTTCACACTTTCGCCGTGGCCCGGCAGGCGCTCACAGCAGATAGCGAACCCCGTAGCCGCGGCCGATCTGTATGACACGCTTTCGAACGAATACCCGCTCGGCGATTTTCACAGTATCTCCCTGACCGGCGGCGAACCGCTCCTGCAGGCCGAATTCATCAAAGCGTTCGCCCGGCTCTGCCGGCGGGACGGCTTGAAGATCTTCCTCGAAACGAACGGTTCCCTCGCCGCCAAGGCGGCCGAGGTCGCGGAATTCGTCGATTTCTGGAGCGTCGACCTGAAACTCTCGAAAAACTGGGGTCTCAACGGGCGAATGGGCGAGAAGCACCGCCGTTTTCTGAAGACCGTACCCCCGGAACGATCGTATCTGAAGCTGGTCATCGACGCTATCGACGATCCCGATGAGATCATCCGTCAGCTCGAGAAGATCGATACGCACAGATATGTCGCCGTCGTACAGCCGTTTTCCGCGAGCGCCTCGTCGATCAGCGACTGGGACAGCAGACTGATTCTCGAATGGCTGCAGATGCTGCGGCCGCATTTCCGGGAGGTGCGCTGGATTCCGCAGGTGCACAAATTGTTGCGTATCCCCTGATGCTGGTGTATCCTTCAGGAAAGCCTTTCACTTCCAGGCAGCAGCATCAGGGGAACAGTCATGGTATTAAATGATAAACTATTTTTCCAGAAGTCGATCACCTGCCCGGTCTGCGAAAAACCGTTCACGCGGTACACCCTGCGCAAAACGCAGTTCAGCATCGCAAAGCGTGATATCGATTACCGCCCGATCTATGTCGGCCAGGTCAACCCACGGCTGTTCGGCGTATGCGTCTGTCCAACCTGTTTCTACGCCGGCGAAGACAGGTTTTTCTGCCCCCGGATGAGCGAAGACGACCTGCGCCGTCAGGAGTATTTCCAGAGCCATAAGGCCCAGTGGGAGGCCCAGAGTCGCGTCCGGGCGGCTAGTTCAGGCCAGCAGATCTGGAAGGATCAGGCCGCGGAAAAGCTGAAGGCCCTCACCCCTGAAGATCTGGCGATCCTGCGGCGAATTTCCCCTCTCCTGCAGAAATCGGCCTCGACCATCATCGCCAAGGGCAAACCGTATAACGAACTTCAAAAGGAAGGCGATCTCGACGCGGCGATCCGGGCGTATGAACTGGCCGCCATCTGCTACAAGGCCCGCAAGGCGAATCACCGGATCCTGGGCTACACGTATCTGAACGGCGCCTGGGCGAGCCGTGACGCAACTGAGCAGTTCACCGACGAAGCCGCACGGAAACCCTATAAGGAGTTCGAGAACGCGTTCCTGCGAGAAGCCATCAATTTCCTGACTATCACGAACAAGTCGACCAGCCTGGAAGACGCGTTCATGCCCGATGGCACGAAGATCCCCAAGGAGAACATGCCGGAGTCCCGCATTTTCGAGATCATGTACATCCTCGCGGGAGCGAACCGCATCGTCGGGAATCTCGAGGTCAGCAACAAGTTCATCGAGCAGCTGCTGTTCGGCTCGTCGGGCGCCCAGGGCATCATGCTGTGGTTCGCGAACCAGGCACGTGACATGCGCAACGTCGGCGTCGGCATGGCTTCCTCCTCCGCCGCGGCGGTCGTCGCCGAAGAAGAATCCGACGAAGACGAAGAGGGAGATGAAGACGAGGAGTAATCCCCCCGTCCTCACTCCATCGGTTTCAGGAGTTCTTCGAGGGTCTCGGCTGTCATTCCGTGCGCATGAAGCATTTCGGCGAACGTTCTCGCCGATCCTGCCGGCCGAACGGGCCCGAAGCGCGATACCGGCGTTCCCGCGCGCGCGGAGAGCCATTCAGAGGGGCCACCGGCCGGGAAATGGCTTTCCAGCATGATCGAATGGCGTGCCGAGCGCGCGAGCCCGGCGATATTCCCATCGGGATCCGAGTAGTCGAGAAAGCCGATCAGTTCATACTGGCCGGCGACCGTTTCCGAACGGCCCGCCGCCCATTCCATAGCCATCGCGATCAGATGCGGATCTGACGAGAAGAGGCGGATGCGGCCGGACTCGCTGCCGCCGCCCGTGC
>MWAR01000160.1 GCA_002068715.1 bacterium ADurb.Bin374 | reverse complement strand
CGAGATCTCCCGCCTGCGCCGCGAACCGGCATCGACCGAAGAAATCACCAAGGCGATGGACGTTCTCGAAACTCTGTATATGCGGGGCGCCGAGACTAACGAAGGCCAGACCGACATTCTCGGGAACGCATTGATTCATGATTCTCTCGAGCACGAATGCACCTATCTCCAGCGGCTTCGCTCCTTCACCCCCGAACGCCTGATGCAGCTCGCCGGACGGTATCTCGCCGGCGAGGCCGACGTCACGACGCTCGCGGGCCCCAAAACTCGCTCGACGCCATTCCAGGCTTCTCAGCAAACGGCCGGCGCTGAGCAGGACGGCGTATCGACCTGGAGGCTGGAAAACGGCCTTCGCGTCATCCATCGAAGGCTCTCGGGCATCGGTCTCGTCGGAGCGACCCTGACGGCTGAAGCCGGTATCAGACACGAGCCAACGGCATCCGGCGGCCTCGCCAACCTCATGTCCGAGATGCTGCTGAAGGGCACCCAGCGGCGCGACGGCCAGCGCCTCCTGTGGGACCTGGAAGCCCTCGGCGCCGACCTCGATCCCTCCGCCGACCCCGATATGATGCGCCTCAGTCTAAGCGCGCCGGAGCGCACGTTCGCGCAGGCGCTCGCCATCATGGCCGAGACGGCCAAGCTCCCGACCTTCCCGGCTGACGCCTTCGAAACCGAGCGCCGCAAGGTCCTGGGACGTCTCAAGTCAGTCGACGACGACATGTTCGAGAACACCTGGCGCCTCTTCCAGGCGAATCTTTTCGGCAACCACCCGTACGGCCGCTACGCCCTCGGAACGCGCGAATCGGTCCAGGCCCTCACCCCAGACCTCGCGGCGCGGTTCCACGCCTCGACCTTCCGGGCCGACGGCATGGTTTTATCTATCATTGGCGATATAGAATCAGCCGAAGCCCTCCGTCTCAGCGGCGACTTTTTCGGCGATGCCTTCGTCCCAGCCGGTTCTTCTGTCAGGCCTGCGGGCGCCATCGCCATCGAGCCCCCGCAGGCGTCGAAGCGCGCCGAGGAGTTCCGCGACCGCCAGCAGGCGATGGTATGCCTCGGCTGGCTCGGCCCCCGATACGATCATCCCGATTACCCAGCCATGAAGGTTCTCAACGCCGTTCTCGGCGGCGGCATGTCTGCGCGTCTGTTCCGCAAGGTTCGCAACGAAGCCTCCCTGGCCTACGCCGTCCACTCCCTCTTCCCGACCCGCATGGATGGCGCCCCGCTGTGCGCCGTCATCGGCACCGATCCGTCGGCTGTCGATAAGGTCATCGAGATGGTCTCGGCAGAAATCGGCGACCTGGCATCAAAAGGCCCCGAAGCCTCCGAGCTCGACCGCGCCATCGCCTTCGTCACCGGCCAGTTCGCCCTCGACCTCGCCGCCTGCCTCCGTCAGTCACACTTCTACGCCTGGTTCGAAGCCCTCGGTGCCGGCTACCGCTTCCTGAAAACCTACCCCGAGTCCGTACGCCGCGTCACCGCCGCCGACGTCCAACGCACCGCCGCGACCTGGCTCCACCCCGACAAATCCATCATCGCCGTCACCCGGCCCACCAAGTGATCCCATCCACAGAACAGGCCAAGCAATATTGATTTTTTTCCCGTTCCGTGATATCTTGAACTCATAAGGGCAGTTGGCTCAGTGGAAGAGCATCGCCTTCACACGGCGGGGGTCACAGGTTCAAATCCTGTACTGCCCACTCACAAACCCTGGAACCAGAAACGGTTTCCGGGGTTTTTCGTTTCCGATGTCAGTGATTTTGTCAGTCAGTCCCCCCTAACCACCGGAGTTCCGTCAACAGCTAACGCCCCATGAAATACACATGGCGGCACACGAAGGCTGCAGGAACGCTAGAGCCCCGAACCGTCCACCAAACCAGGGTCCACTTCTCGGTGGTTCGTGGTATTCACCATTCGCTCCCCCTTGACAGACGATACTACCAGCGATACTATTATCTCATGAGCACGAGAGAGAAAACGCTCGAGAAGATGCGGAACAACCCGAATGGCTGGAGCATTGATACGCTCAAGGCTCTTGCCGGCCACTTCGGCGTCACCTACCGGCAGAACGGAACCAGTCATGTCGTGTTCGTCTGGTCCGGTGGCCGAACCCTTCCCGTCCCGTTTCGCCGGCCGATCAAGGCCATCTACATGAAGAAGTTCATCGCCCTTCTGGAGGAGTGACGTATGAAAAAGCGCGATCTGAGCAGGTATTCTTTTGAAGTCAGCGCCCTTTCCGACGAGGACGGCGGTGGTTTCCTGATCTCCTTCCCGGATTTTTCCGAGTGCATTTCCGATGGTGAGACCAGAGAGGAAGCCATTCGCAACGGACTCGAAGCCCTCGCCGACACGATCGCGGCGCTCGAGTCGATGGAGCTTCCCGTTCCCGAACCCGGAAGCGGCGGCTTCTCCGGGAAGTTCGTTCAGCGCATTCCCAAGTCCCTGCATCAGAAGCTTGCCATGCGCGCGAAGGCCGAGGGCGTCAGTCTCAACACCCTGGTCGTCGCCCTTCTTTCCGAGGGCATCGGCCGCGACGAGGCATCGAAGCGCAAGAAGGCTGCCTGATTTCATCTCGTCGGCCCCTTCGATAACCCCTTCTGGAAGAGCATCGCCTTCACACGGCGGGGGTCACAGGTTCAAATTCTGTACTGCCCACTCAGAAACCTCGGAACCAGAAATGGCTTCCGAGGTTTTTCATTTCCAACACCGTTCACGCTGCAATTCATGCTATTATAGTATAATACATCGGATATTTCACCCGGAACCCGCGTGGCGGGCCGCGGGGGTGACCGGAATGTGGTAGCATGCGCTGGTGAAAGCTGTTTGAGAAGCGCCCGCCCTTTCGCTCTCGTGAAGGCACGGCACGCCGATATGTTCAGGAGTCGATGAACCGTCATGGCATTGAAGAAATCGGAGCTGTACTCCTCTCTCTGGTCGAGTTGCGATGAGCTGCGCGGCGGCATGGATGCCAGCCAATATAAAGACTACGTGCTGGTGCTGCTGTTCACCAAATACGTCAGCGAAAAGTATGCCGGCCAGTCGTATGCGCC
>MWAR01000159.1 GCA_002068715.1 bacterium ADurb.Bin374 | reverse complement strand
TCCCCGCTGATGCTATCCAAGATGGATAGCTTTTCAATAGATCGCCGGGACCTCGTGTTCCGGCGATCCACTTTCAGGGATGGAAAAGCCGGATACGCAGGAGTCGGAAGATGGATCGAACGGAAATGAAATCCTGCC
Source organism: bacterium ADurb.Bin374 (assembly GCA_002068715.1). The sequence continues at coordinate 3,584 of MWAR01000159.1, read as the reverse complement.
CGGAATGCGGAATGGCTGCTTCCGATCGGCAACAATTCTGCCGCAGGTGTGGTTTCGAATTCCCGCCGGAATCGCTCGCCGAGGAACGGACCCTTCGGGCAGCCATTCCCGAGAAAGGAATGGGATCCTGCATCACGAGTGCGTTAAGGATTGCCTTCCTCCTCTTTCTTGTCGGCATCGTGATCGCGATCATCCCTACCAGGCGAACGCCCCGCGGGCCTTCTCGCGAGAAAGCCTGTTATGCGAATATGCGCGTTCTGCTCGGCGCCCTCGAAATGTATAACATGGACAGTCCAGTCATGCAGAAAACCATGAACGACCAGGTCATCAAACGTCTGACTGACGGAAACTATCTGAAAGGCGAGCTCGGCAGACCCGAAGCGGGATGCAGATACACCTCCACCGGCGACATGACGGGAAAAGGCAGAATCCGCTGCGATGTGCACGGAACCGTCGAAAGCGAAGATCAGGACAGATAGGACGTTCATTCACGCTTCGCGTCGACATTTCCGAAGCGATCGGGTAAAGTGGAGGAACGATGAGCGACCAGAACCATGAGGGAAAATTCTGTCCCGAGTGCGGCATTTCGGCCGCTGACCGCCAGCAGTTCTGCCGGCAGTGCGGGTATGAATTCCCGCCGGAAGACGTCGGGGAAGAGCGGAACCTTCGTGCGGCCATCGCCGAGGAGAGCGGGCCATCCTGCATTGGCGGCGTTTTGAAGGTGATCGGTTTTTGCATCGTTCTCGGAATAGTCCTGGGGATCGCGGGAAACATGAGCAGTTCCCACCGATACCGGGGCCAGGCACGTGAAAAGGCATGCTATGCGAACATGCGGATTCTTCTCGGTGCGATCGAGATGTACAACATGGACAATGCCGTGATGTTGAAATCCGTACTGGACGACACCGAGCAGCGCCTGATTTCCGCCAAATACCTCAAGAGCAAGCTGTCGAAGCCAGAATCGGGCTGCGCCTACTCGTCCACGGGAGATCTCACGTCTTTCGGAAAAATCAAATGTGACATCCACGGGACGGTCGAGTGATGAACGAACGCTGGCAGCGACTCGAGGCGACGCTCGACCATCTCGACCGGCATCTCGTCGGCCGCGTCGAACCGAGCCGCCTGCTCGAACTCGGGGCCCTGTATCAGGAGACCCTGAGCGATCTCGGCCGCGCCCGGACGATCGGTGACGAGCGTCTCCAGCGGTATCTGAACCGTCTCGTTGCCCGCGCATACTCGCACATCTACAGGCGGAACGACGATTCGATACTGTTGAGCGGCCTCGATTTCGTTCTCAGGCGGTTTCCGATGCTCGTCCTTGAACGGGGCCATTTCGTCATCACGGCGCTTCTGATCTTCCTGTTCTCGTCGATCATCGGATTTTTGTGCGTCAGCGCCGATTCAAAGCTGATCGACCTCGTGGTTCCCCAGTCGATGAGGAGCTCGATCACCGCCGATCTCGCCCAGGGAAAGGTCGGCCGAGACATGACCGACGAGTCGCGCGTCCAGGTGTCGAGCTTCATCATGACGAACAATATCAAGGTCTCGTTCTATGCCTTCGCCTTCGGTTTACTGTTCGGCGTCGGGACGATATATATAATGATATATAACGGATTGCTTCTAGGGGGCCTCGCCTCGGTCTATCACGACGCGGGCCAGGCCGTCGCGTTCTGGTCATTGATTCTGCCTCACGGCGTGATCGAACTGCCGTGCTGTTTCATCGCGGGCGGGGCGGGTCTCATTCTCGGATATGCGCTGGTCGATCCGGGGCGGCACGAGCGGTTCGACTGGCTCGCGCACGAAGGCAGGACGGCGGCGAAGCTCGTCGCCGGCGTCGTGCCGATGCTCGTCATCGCGGCCCTGGTCGAGACGTGGGTGACGCCGGCGCGACTTCCGATTCCGGTGAAATACCTGGTCGCGGCGGTCCTGCTTCTGGCGACGGTGGTCTATCTGACGTGGCCCGCCCTGTTTCAGAGTTTCGAGCGGAGTTTCAGGCGCAGGTAGTTCGCGAGGAGCGAGGTGCACAGCTTTTCCGGCGGAATGAGGAGCGTGCCGACGCCGAGAAGCTCGAGATCTCTGTGGGCCGTTTTCACCCGCGCGAGCGTGTCGCGCGCCACGATGCTCTCCCAGGCTCGATCGAGCGAGTCGGGACTTCCCGACAGACTCGCGGCGAGGGTCGGATGGAAGACCGAGACGACGACGGGAAGATGCTTGCGCAGGAGGATGGGCACGTCCTTAGTCAGCCGTGCGGCGGCTTCCCCGGTGGTGAGATCGGTCAGGATGATCAGCAGGGAACGCTTGATGCGGCGCGCCATGAGATACCGGAACGCCGCGCCGTAATCCGACTCGGTGCGCTGAGGCTGGACGGCTGCGAGCTGGGACATGACGAGGTGGAGCTGGCGTTTCCCCTTCGCCGGCGGCACGAACCGGATCGGGCGGTCGGTGAAGGCGAGAAGGCCGGCGTTGTCGCCGTTGCGGATGACACGCTGAATGAGCAGGAGAGCCGCGTCGACGGTTGCGTCGAGCATCGTTCCGCGCGGCAGCGGCGCGCCCATCGTCCGGCCGCAGTCGAGCATAACGAGGACCGACTGGTTCACTTCCGACTGGTATTCCCGGGAAATCAGCTTGTGACGGCGAGCTGTCGCCTTCCAGTCGACCCGGCGGAACTCGTCGCCCCGCACGTATTCACGAAGGCTCTCGAAATCGGTGCCGTTGCCGCGCCGCCGCTCGCTTTTGAGCCCGGTCTCGACGAGATGGCTGCGCCGCACGCGGAGCTCGAACCGGGCGACGTTCTTGATGTTCGGATATACATCGATCGGCATTTCACAGGGGACTTCCCGTTGGCGGACGATCAGCTCGAGACGGCCACGGAACCGGATCGAAACGTTGCCGAACGAGAATTTGCCGCGTCTGGGCGGCACGACGCGATACCGGACCTCGGCACGGGTGCGCGGTTCGAGGGTGATCACCAGCGGCTCGCCGGGCGTGCTGAACGACTCGGGCGGCGCGTCGAGCAGCGTCACTTCGAGCTTCTGGAACGACTGGTTTTCGACCTGCAGGATCACGTCGTTCGATTCGCCGATCGACAGCTTGTTCGCGACGATCCGTTTCACGTCGACGAGAGAGGCTTTCGGCGTGAGCCGGTTGTCGGCGGCGACGAGCAGCAGGACGAAGAGGTTCCAGACGGCCAGGATGGCGACGGCCAGCATGTGTGACGTCGTCACCATGAGCGGAAGCGTGCCGCACAGCAGGAGCAGCACGACGCGGGTCGTCACCAGTCCGGAGTTCATCTGGGCACTTTCACCTGTGCGAGAACGTTCTGGAGGATCTGGTCGGGCGTGGCGCCCTCGATCTCGGCTTCGGGCTTGAGGATGATGCGGTGCCGCAGAACGGGAGGGGTCATGGCCTTCACGTCATCGGGCGTCACGAACTCGCGGCCTTCCATGAGCGCTCGGGCCTTGCTCGCGAGGAAGAGGGAGATGTCGGCGCGGATTCCGCCGCCGACGAGCAGGTCGCTCCAGGTGCGGGTCAGCCGCACGATCGAGGTGATGTATTCCATTACCGGCTGCTTGGTCTGTATCTGG
>MWAR01000158.1 GCA_002068715.1 bacterium ADurb.Bin374 | reverse complement strand
CATTACCTGACCTCGAAACCATGGGTCCGGCCGCCATTTCCGGCGAGTCGCAGGAGTTCGTCCTGAAGATATTCCGCGGGTTCGCCATCGATCTCATGTTCGCTCTCGGAAGCGTGCAGAAGTACCAAACCGATCCGAGACAGCAGCAGAAGTTGCGAAATATTTCGGACCTGACGCAGGGATTCGGTGATACGCTCATCGATTCGAAATTCTTCAACCGCCTGATGACGAACCCTGGCAACATGGTTCTGCTCCCGCTTTCACAGATTTTCGAACGGACAGGAGCGTTTCTGCTGTATCCAGGAGGAAACCGGAACCAGCCTCCGTATGCACTGACCGCAATGACGTGCCTTTTCAACAGACGGTATCAGGATTTCCTGAAACTCGCAGCCCCCGCGGAGGTGCTGCTGAAACAGCCAACCCGGGGATACGCGGTGAAACAGGCCTTTTTCAGGTTCGACGCGAAAAAAAGCCTGGCACTGGATGGGTATGATTTTCCGCCGACCACTTCCAGCGATCCCGAGTTGCAGCGAATCGCCATCCAGTCCGCGAATGAAAAGACCGACCTTCGATACGACCGTTCCAGGCATGCCCGACCCCGGCTGATCGTGACCAGGAATCTGCGTGAGATCCCCTATATAGGAGCCATCATCGCCGAGCCCACCTCGGGGAGATTTAACCTGCATCTGGCCTTCGCCGTCATCGGCATCGCCATTCTCCTGTTCGCCGGAGCTTCGTTCGGAACGGCTTCGATGCTATGGCGCCCGCTCAAAGCGTGTCTGACAGCCATCCGCCGAACCGCGTCAGGCCGATATGACTGGCGGCTCGACGTTCGCACCGGCGACGAACTCGAAACGTTTGCGGATGCCCTGAACGACATGGTCGCGGGCATCAGGGAACGCGAACGGATCAGCAGGTTCGTCTCCGAGGATGCGATGGCGATCGCCGCGTCTGATGACGATTCCATGATGCATCCTGGAGGCGAATACCGGGAAGTGACGGTCATGACGTCGGACATCCGCGATTTCACCACTCTTTCGGAAACACATTCTCCCGAATCGATCGTCGCTATGCTCAACGCGTATTTCACCCGCATGGAGGCCTGCATCATCGCGAACGGCGGCACCATCGACAGGTTCGTCGGCGATGCCCTCACGGCCGTGTTTCGCGACGACGCCCGCTCGGGCGACCAGGCACTCAGAGTCTGCTCCGCGGCCCTGGAAATGCGCCGCGAGCTTGCCGCGCTGAACCGCGAGCGGGAGTCTTCAGGCTTGTTCACGATCAGGGCCGGCATCGGCATCGCAAGCGGGCGCGTCATCGCGGGACGGGTCGGCTCGAGTTCCGGACGTCTCGACGCGACATATATCGGGGAGGCAGTGATGCTGGCCTCGTTCGTCGAGACACGATCGAAGCAGGCAGTCAGGACCGGCATCGTCGTGGCACCATCGACGGTTCGGCTTTTGCGGGGCCGCGGCCGGCTCGAGTTTCTCGAACGAATCACGCCCGAGGGAAAGAGCCGGGCCTTTTCGCTGTATGAGCTGACCGACCTGCGTGACGCGTTCGATGAAAGCGATGCGTGACGTTCCCGACATCGTCTGCCTGCCGGCGGTGCATGTCCGTCAGCGGCGGCGCTTCGATTCGCGTCCTCCGGCATCCGGCGGGCAGATGAGGGTGATCTCGTTCCGGTCGTGAAACAGGTGCTTCACCCGCAGCCGGTCGAGAGCAAACCGTTTCCCGAGTTTTTCTATAGCGTTAAGAATAGACGAGGGGTCTTTCCCGCGGAACTTGACGTTCACGACGAATCCGCGGCACATGCCGGCTTCGAGCCAGCGTTCGACAAGGCCAATCGTCGCCATCGGACGCACGATCATGTCGCACAGAAGCCAGTCGACAGCTTTTTCCGGCATATATTCGTATCCGTTGTCTCGACGGTGTTCGCAATTTTTCTCCGCCGCCACCCGCCGGTCGAGGTCCGCCGCGTCGACGGCCGTGACGCGTGCGCCGCGCCGGAGAGCCGACCAGGTCCATCCGCCCGGCGCCGCACCGATGTCGACACATGTCTGGCCTCGTTTCGGGGCTGATCCAGCTTCGAGCCAGGCCTCCTCGAGCTTGTAATAGGAGCGACAGGGGGCGATCGGGTCGAATTCGAGGAGAACGTCTGGTGAAGGCCATGGCGCCGGCACCGGGATTCCTGCCGCATCGCGCCCGAGCTGCGCGACGCTGAGCCAAAGCTCATCCTTCTTCGTCAGCAGACCCGTCACGACGATCCCGCGACCGGTCTCGGCAATCTCCTTCCAGGGTCGCCGACGTTCCGTCGCACGTTTGCGGTATGTCCGCATACGCTCGTCGAACAAGTCGGAGAGGAGGGATGCGCGCGCATGGATATCGGCGTATATTTCCGATTCGCACGTCCAGGCATCCGGGGTCGTGAAGCCGGCGGTCCAGTTCATCGCGACGGAATCGAGCATCGCATCCGCCGCCTCTCCCGCGAGTCTGGCGAGGTCTCGAGCACCGTCGGCCGAAATCCGCACGATGTCCGGGAGGCGATTGCGCGCAAAGACCGTGTCGCATCGCATCAACGCGGGAACTCGTCTGGCCGTCACGAGTCCGGGGGCTGCTGCTGCTGCGGCGGCACCCGGTGCGATGGATGTCAGTTCGTCGATGAGGGGCTGTTCCCAGCCGATCGCGCAGACGAACCCGATGCGGGGCTCAGAGGCCATACTTCTCGATCTTGGCACGTAATGTATTTCTCGTTATACCAAGGTAGTTCGCCGTCTGCACCTGATTGGCCTTGAACATATTCAGCGCCTGCAGGAGGAGTTCGCGCTCGACGGCATCCATCAGGCGATCGTGGGCACACCCCGCGATGTTCTCGCGAAGAGACTGGGTGACGAAGTTCCGGATGTGCTGTTCAACCGTCTCCTCATGCGCCTGGCCGCCGATAACGACTCCCGGGGCCGGAACCTGCTCATGGCCGGCCGATGCGGGTGCGGCATGCGGCTGAACACCCTGCATCTGCAGCGACGGCATGACGGGAGCGGCAGAAGGCTGAAGTCTCGCGTTTCCCTGGCGAACCTCGATGGGGAGATGCTCTGGAAGAATGACCTGGTCGCGTCCGAGGGTATACGACTGTTCGATCGCGTTTTTCAGCTCCCGGACGTTGCCGGGCCAGGAATACGCCGTCAGGATCGACAGAGCCTCGTCGGAGATGCTCTTCGGCATGCCTTTTCGCTGGGCCGCGAGCTGGGTGCAGAAATAGCTCGCAAGGAGAGGAATGTCTTCGGATCTTGTTCTGAGGGGGGGGAGTTGGATCTCAATGACCTTGATGCGGTGGTAGAGGTCTTCGCGGAACCGGCCGTCATGGATCGCCTTGCGGAGGTCCTTGTTCGTCGCGGCGATGATGCGCACGTCAACCTTGATGCGCTTATTGCCGCCGACCCGCACTATCTGCCGTTCCTCGAGTACGCGCAGGAGCTGGGCCTGCATCTCGAGGCTCATGTCGCCAATTTCGTCGAGGAACAGGGTGCCGCCCTGGGCGAGCTCGAACACGCCCGGTTTCGAGGCATTCGCGCCGGTGAACGCGCCCTTCTCATAGCCGAACAGTTCCGCTTCCATGAGGCTCTCGGTGATCGCCGTGCAGTTGATCGCCCAGAACGGCTTGGATGCGCGGTTCGAGTTGTAATGCACCGCCTGGGCCACGAGCTCCTTTCCCGAGCCGGATTCGCCTGTCACAAGAACGGTGACGTCCTCGGCCGATACTTTTCCGATCAGTTTGTAGACTTCCTGCATCGGCGGGCTGTTTCCCTTGAGACCGCCCGTCTTGTCGCCGGAGGTTTCGGGCAGGTCGGCGGCCTTGACGGTCCGGGCATTCAGGCCTCTTCCGATCAGCAGCAGGCACTCGTCGATGTTGAACGGTTTGCTGAGAAAATCGTAGGCTCCGAGCTTCATAGCGGAAACCGTCGTTTCCATGTCGGTATATGCGGTCATGACGATGACCTGCGCATCGGGATGGGATTCACGGATTCTCTTGAGCACTTGCAGGCCATCCATCTCGGGCATTCGGATATCGAGCAGGGTGAGGTCTGGACGGACGCTTTCGAAGATCGCAAGACCCTTCGCGCCCGTTTCCGCGAGGAACACGTCGTAACCGGCCTTCTTCAGGGCCTTTTCAAAGGCCCATCTGACGCTGTGTTCGTCATCAACCACAAGGATCTTTGCAGAAAGGGTCATTCCTCCAGCTCCTCTTGAAGGCGAGGCATCGGTTCGCAGACGTCCTCTTCCTCGTCGGTATTCTTTCGTTGCCCGTGACGTCCCGCCGGGCTTGCCATGGGGTCGATGAACCTGTCGCCGTGCAGGATGATGACGCGGCAGCCCGGGTTGATCCGCTTCACCGCCTCGGCAACGCAGTCACGGATCTCGTCGTGCGAGTAGCGGAGCGACACGTGAAACATCATCAGCGTGCCGGCACGGGCGTCTTTCGCCGCCTGAAGGACATCGCTCAGCACCGAGTGCTGCTGGAAATTGCGTTCGTCGTCATCGAGTCTTAGATAGGTGCACTCGTGGCACAGGAACAGGGTGTCCCGGATCGCATCGGGATTAATCGGCCGCGAGTCGCCGCCGTAGGTGAAGATGATCTGTTCGAAGCTCTCGGCGACAGCCTCCTTGCCGAGACGCAGAATGGCGGCGTTGATCTCGTTCTGGGGCATTCCGACATATTCTGCTTTCAGCCGCCGACGCATCTCGACGATGTTGAAGCCGAGGCTCAATTGTTTGTGCGAGTGCTGGGTCCGGAACGTGCGGATGAAGGTTTTCCCGCGCCCGTCCTCGAATTCGATGCGCTCGCCCGCCTCAACCGGCCGCCAGACCAGGTCGAAGGAAAGTTCGTGCTGGGTGCTGGCAAGATACTGGCGGATGACTTCGATCAGGGTGTTGTTCTTCGGATAGAAGATCTCGAGCGTCGCCGTCTGGTCACCCGCGCCGAGGTTCCGGATGTTCACGAGATTTATAAGGCCCGCTATATGATCGGCATGGCCGTGCGACAGGAAAATTTTGCGAATGCCGAACACGCGGTTCAGCAGGGCTGTCGCGATCCCCTCCCCCGCGTCGAACAGAACGTTGAAGCGGCGGTGGTACAGCCAAGTCGAGAACAGGGCCCGCGAAAACCCGCGCAGCTGGTCCTGGAGTGGGAAAACTGGTTTGTGCATGACGGTCAGAGTTCCTTGAAGGCCATGGGATTCTTCACTTTCGACAGGGCGATGTCATAGGCAATGCGCCCCTGCTGGTAGAGGGTCTTGAGGCTCCTGTCCATCGAGACCATGCCGAACTCGGCTCCCGTCTGGATGAACGTATCGAGCTGGGGGATCTTGTTCTCGCGGATGATGCGCCGGACAGCCGGCGTCGCGATGAGCAGCTCGTATGCGAGCACGCGGCCGTTTTTGTCGACCGTCGGGAGCAGCTGCTGAGAAATGATTCCCTGGAGCGAGTTCGCAAGCTGGATGCGAATCTGATCATGCTGGAACGGCGGAAACACGTCGACAATGCGGTCGATCGTCTGCTGGGCATCGCTGGTGTGGAGCGTCGCGATGACCAGGTGGCCGGTTTCGGCGGCGGTGATCGCCGTCGAAATCGTCTCGAGATCGCGCATCTCGCCGACACCGATGATGTCGGGGTCCTGGCGAAGGATGTGTCTCAGCGCCATGGCGAACGATTTCGTGTCACTGTGCACCTCGCGTTGGAGGACGATCGACTTTTTATGCCGATGAATATACTCGATCGGGTCCTCGATCGTGATGATCCGGCAGCGCCGTTCCCGGTTGATCTGATCGAGCAGGGAGTTGAACGTCGTCGTCTTACCGACGCCGGTCGGCCCGGTGACTAGCACGAGACCGTTCGGTTTCCGCGAAAGTTCGAGCGCCGCTTCGGAGAGGCCCAGTTCCTGGAGCGATTTTATCTGGGGCTGTATAATACGGAGGGAGGCTTCCATGTTGCCCCGTTCGCGAAACACGTTGACGCGGAATCGGCCGACCCCCGGAATTTCCAGGGAAAAATCGAGTTCCCAGTCCTGCTCGAACTTCTCGATCTGCTCGTCGTTGAGGATCGACGTGACGAGCTCTCTACACGTATCGGAAGAGAGATTGTCGAAGGGAAGGGTCACGATTTCGCCATGAATGCGTGCCGCAGGCGGGAGGCCCACCGACAGGTGGAGATCGGACGCCTCCTTTTCCTGACAAAGCCGCAGCAGTCCCTGCATCGTGGTGGAACCGATCATCGAGTTCTCCAGGCGTTCACAGATTCCTCCCGGCATCGTCATGCCGTGAATCCGCATGATACCACGAAGGGAACCCGATCCGC
>MWAR01000157.1 GCA_002068715.1 bacterium ADurb.Bin374 | reverse complement strand
GTATGTCGGCTTCGAAACAGTTCTGATATATTCGTCCTCAGGGCGGGTCCGCTTGAACTGCGCCATCCGGGCGCCAGCGGCCCACTTCCCGCATCGTGCGGGTCGGGTCTGAAACCTTCCCTTAAAGGACCGGCATCCTTATCCAAGGACGATCGAGAGCAATCTCGGTCGTCCTCGGTGTATCTTGGAGGAAATCTGCCGAGGGTGTGCCTCCGGGCGGATTTGAAGCCCGCCCCTACAACCATCCCACGGCTTCGAACGTCTTACAGGTTGCAACTTGGAAGAAAATGCGGTAAGGTAATGACGCTCGGAGTTGAGCATCCTGGGAGGAAACGTATGGAACTGAAAATCGACTTAAAGCCCAAGGCTGACGGCGTCATGCTTATCGTGCTGCGCGGCGAGATCGGAACCGAAACGGTCAACGATTTCAAGGACAAGATCGACCAGATCGTTGCTGAAGGCCAATCCAAGCTGATCATGGATTTCCAGGAAGTGAACTACCTGAACAGTATGGGGCTCGGCGTCGTAGCGGCAACCCTGAAGAAGGTCAAGAAGTCCAAGGGCGACCTCAAGCTGATCCGCCTTTCCCCGGCGGTCCAGGAGCTCTTCGAGCTGACGCGGCTCACCAAGGTCTTCGAGATTTTCGAAACCGAGGAAGAAGCGGTAAAGAGCTTCTCATAAGCGATCACCGGCCCCGGCACCCGCCGGGGCCTTCGTGTCAATGGATATCACCCCCCGCTCACGATTATTCGGGCTTCTCGGAGATCCGGTCGGTCATTCCCTCAGCCCGACCCTCTGGAATGCCGCCTTCGAGGCATCTGGAATCGATGCCGTGTATCTCGCCTTCACCGTTGCCGCTGACCGGCTCGAGTCGGCCGTGCACGGTCTCAGGGACATCGGCGCCGGCGGCCTGAACGTCACGAGGCCCCACAAGGAGGCTGCCTTCCGTCTCTGTACCGGCCATCACGGCTCGGCGGCCGCGATCGGAGCAGTGAACACGCTCTGGTTTCCCGGCAAGGACGAAATCGTGGGGGCCAACACGGATGCAGATTCCTTTTACGACCTGCTCCGAAACGAGCTTCCGGCGTTCGAACGCGCTCTTCTTCTCGGGGCCGGCGGGGCTGCGAGGGCTGTTCTCTGGGCCTTTTGCCAAAGAGCGATTCCCGTGGTATATTGGGCCAACCGGACCCGATCACGCCTGAAAACGTGTTTCCCGACCGGGACAACCGACGTGGTCCCCACACCCTGGGAGGAAAGATCCCTATCGGATGCCGTTCATCGTGCCGATATAATTGTGAATGCCACCCCTCTCGGCTGGCATCATGATGATCACCTTGATGTGCTGAACGAAATCGACGGAGCCAGAACAGTGTACATCGATCTGAACTACGAGCCCTCCTCCCGGCTGTTGAAAGCTGCGAGAGATGCCGGGGCCCGTGTCATCGACGGTTCCGAGTTGCTGATTCGTCAGGGTGCAGCGGCATACACGCTCGTCACGGGGCAACCGGCCCCCGAGGCTGTCATGCGGCGCGCCGTCATGAACCTCATCCGCGGATAGGAAGGAACTGCAGGAATGACTGACATCCAGCATGCGGCGAAGAAGATGCGCCTGGGCGATGCGCTCATCTCCGAAGGCCTCATCAACGAAGAACAGCTGCAACAGGCTCTTGCGCTCCAGAAAAAGAGCGGCAAGCGTCTGGGCGCCGTGCTGGTCGAAATGCATCTCGTCACCGAGCATGACATCGTCCAGATTCTTTCCAAGCAGCTCAAGATTCCGTATATCGATCTTTCGAACTACCTGATCGACCCGGTCATCGCGAAGCTCGTTCCCGAGCACATCGCCAAGCGCCACATGCTGATCCCGATCAACAAGGTCGGAAACAAGCTGACCGTCGCCATGGTCGATCCGCTGAACATCATCGCGATCGACGACATCCAGCTGATGACGGGCCTGATGGTGAAGCCGGTCGTCGCGACCCAGAGCGACATCAACAAAGCCCTCCAGGACGCCTACGGCGCCGTCGCCCAGCAGGACAAACTGATGGGCGAACTCGACGATATCGGCAAGGAAGGCGAAGCGGGCGGCGGTGGCGGCGACGATCTCGACCAGCTCGGCGAGCTCGGCGAAAACGACGCCCCGATCATCCGTCTCTGCAACCTCGTCATCTCGCAAGCCGTTCAGAACGGCGTTTCCGACATTCACATCGAACCGTTCGAAAAAGAGCTCCGCATCAGGTACCGCCAGGACGGCGTCCTGTTCACCGCCATGTCACCGCCCAAGAAGGCGACCGCGGCCATCACGTCGCGCATCAAGATCATGTCGTCGCTGAACATCGCCGAAAAGCGCCTTCCCCAGGATGGCCGCATCAAGATCAAGGTGGCGAACCGCATGATCGACCTCCGCGTCTCGATCCTGCCGGTCATCTGGGGCGAGAAGATCGTCATGCGAATTCTCGACCAGACCTCTCTGCGCGTAAACCTCGAGGATCTCGGTTTCGAACCCGAGACGCTGAAACGGTTCAAGGCAGGTATCGCTTCTCCCTACGGCATCGCCCTGGTCACAGGGCCTACAGGCTCGGGAAAAACGACGACGCTGTATTCCGCCCTCACGTCGCTGAATACCATAGACCGAAATATCATGACGGCCGAAGACCCGGTCGAATACATGCTCGCGGGTATCAACCAGGTGCAGTGCAAACCCGAGATCGGCCTGAACTTCGCGGCCGCCCTCCGCTCCTTCCTCCGCCAGGATCCGAACATCATCATGGTCGGAGAGATCCGCGACTTCGAAACGGCGGAAATCGCCATCCAGGCGTCGCTCACCGGCCACCTCGTCTTCAGCACCCTGCACACCAACGACTCCGCCGGCGCCGTCACCCGCCTGGTTG
>MWAR01000156.1 GCA_002068715.1 bacterium ADurb.Bin374 | reverse complement strand
GGCCGACGCGAAGAAAATCAACCCCTATCTGGACGTCGATAGGATCGAGTGCGCGACCTGGTGTCCGACCGACGGGCACATCAGCCCGTTCCTGCTGACCCAGGCCTACGCCAACGCCGCGCGGCGGCTGGGCGCCGAGATCCACCTCTGGACGAACGTGACGGGCCTGATGAAGAAGAGCAACGTGTTCTTCGTCATGACCGACAAGGGAATCACCTACGAGTCGCCGATTCTGTTCAACTGTGCCGGCAGCTTCTCGCGCACGATCGGCCAGATGCTCAACGTCGAGATCCCGGTCGATCCGTACCGACACGAGATTCTCGTGACCGAGCCGGTCGAGAAACTCTGGAACCCGATGATCATAGACTTCGGCATCGGTCTCTACGCACGCCAGGAGCACAGCGGCGGCGTCGTGATGGGCATGGGCGACCCGAACGAGCCGGTCGGCACGTTCGTCGGCAGCTCGATGCACTTCATGTTCGAGATGAGCCGCCGATTCACGCTGTTGTTCCCGAAGCTCGCGGGGCTTCGCATCGTGCGCCAGTGGGCCGGTCTGTACGAGATGACCGCCGACGCCCAGCCGGTTCTCGGCCCCGTCGACGAGGTCGAGAACTTCTACCAGGCCAACGGCTTCTCTGGCCACGGCCTGATGCTGGCTCCGGCCGTTTCCGAACTTCTCGCCGAGCAGGTCACCAAGGGAAAGACCTCCCTCCCGATCGACGACCTGCATGTCCGTCGTTTCCGCGGCAAACTAGAGTTCCACCGCGAAAAATCCGTCGTCTGAATCCCGATTCGAAACCACAATCCCGCCCTCTCATGGGGGCGGGATTGTGATCTTTGATCGGAAAACGAGTGTCGTGAGGGCGGCGTCAGGGTTTGTAAAACTCGAACCGGTGGCCTTTTCCGTCGAGAAGAATGAGCGCCACGCCCCAGTCGCCATCGGAAGGATACCAGAGCAGTTTAACATCGCGTCCCTTGAAATCGGCTTTCTTCAGCCTGTTGAGGTAGATGCCTCGGACGGAGTCGGATGCGAAGCGGTCGCCGTCCGACAGGAATGGAAACCGGTTGCGGATGTCCGTTTCCTGTTTGCCCCTGATCAGGAAGCTGCGCTGGGGATCGTGCATGATATGCTGCTCGAAAATCGGCAACGTGCAGGGTTTGCCGAAAATATCCCAGAAGAGATAATCGGGGTTCTTTAATTTATATGGGCCAAAATAGAAAAAAGACGAAAATACGACGATGCAGATGTAGAATGCCGTCAGGAAAAACTTTTTCATGTCTCCCCCCATTCGGCAGATACGCCTGCTTGTATGAGTGATGAAGTGGAGTTTCAAGACAAGATAAGGTTGCCGGTTGTCAGGGGGGGTGATCATACGATCTTGCAGGAAGAATGCCAGTGGGATATCCCGATGTGGTTTGGAAACGCGTGCGTAGGTACTCTGGCGGGTTCGACGGAAATTGGTATAATAGAAAGACTTGAGAACTCACTTTTCAGGGAGGTCGTCCATGTTTCAGCTCCTCAGAAAACCCCTTCTCGCGGCCTGTGTCGCCGGATTGTTCGCATGTGCCGCCGATGCGCGCACTGCTCCGACGACGGTTTCGACCGACAACGATCCCCTGCATGACGATGCGTTCACGATCTGCACGCCGGTCACCAGCGGAAGCGGCATCATCACCGGCACGCTCGGGAAGATGCTGAATCTTCCGAAGACCGTCAAGATCAACGATGTCGGGTTTCTCTTCAACGCCCTTGGAATGGATGCAATCCAGGTCACGACGGGGAATCCGAAGGGCTATCATGCGACGACCGTCATGCCGTATCTCAAGGGCAGCAAGGAGATGCAGGATTCTCTGAAACTGCGTCGGACCGCCCGGCAACTGAAATTCCAGGTTGTCAGCAAGATGCTCAAAAACGTTCCGGAAGACAAACTTACCGCCGAGCAGAAGCAGGCGATCAACGATTTTCTGTCACAGCAGGCCGGCTCGTCGCTGGTCATTCTCGAGAAGTCGCCGTTGCCCTCCTTCGTTCCGACGCCCGGCCCTTGCATGATTCCGCTCGGCATGGAGCGAGTCGAGGCGAAGACCGGCAAACGGCTCGGCCTCGAGACGTCCGGCATCTGCGTGCTCGACATCGAATCCGACGGACAGAAGCTGTTCTCGGTGAACGACGCCCTGAACAATGACACGCTCGACCTCGTGCTTGGCCACGAGAACGCCCACGGCATCATGTTCGACCTGTATGGCCGCGCGTTCGGGGCCATCCAGCGCATTTCCACCAACGGCCACGATGCCCCCTATATCACCGATCTCGGCATGGCCTACATCGAGGGCTGGGCCGAAGCGTTCGAAGCCGTCTATGGGCCGGCGAATCCTAAGCTTGCCGAAAAAGATCGCAAGAAATATAATATATCTGAGTTTTTATATGGCCGCCAGGATCCGATCCGGCGCGACCGATACATCTGGGCCCGGCCGACCGGCAAGAAGACCGGCGTCCTCAAGAACGGCCTGCAGCTGGTCTGCACCGAAGGCGTCGTGGCCGGTCAGTTCTACGACATCCTGACCAGCCGCGCCATCACCGCCGCCTATGAGAAGTGCATCTCGGTCATGCTGCTTACCCAGCCCGAAAGCTATCCCGCTTTCGTCCGCGAGTTCGTGAAAATGTATCCGGACGACAGGAAAGTCATGTATCGCATTCTTCTCGAAGGGCTCAATTACGTGACGATGGATCGCCAGGCGGCACCGCTGTACAAGACCTACTACGAGGCGAAGCTCGCATACGTGGCGAAGAAGCTCGACAAGGAAGCCTTCGACAAGGCGAAGCAGGCGTTCGTCTCCTTCAAGGAAGACCTGTTCGAGAAGGCCATGAAGGGCGCCGATCCGTTCGCGAACGTCGGCCCCGAACTGTGGTTCTCGGGTGCGCTGAAACTCGAAGGCGAGAAACGTTCCGGCTCGTCGGCCGAGACCAAGCTGAAGCTGGCCGCGAAGTTCGGTGGGAAAAAGGACAACGTCTGGAACTTCAACATGGATCTGAACACCGTCTCCGGCAAAATGCTCGTCGCCCTCGGCGCGACCCCGGAAACGGCCGTGAAGATCATCGCCGACCGCGAAGCCAAGGGCTTCTTCACCGGCAATCCGCTGAAGCTCCTCGAGAGCGCTCTCGGTGCCGAGTTCAAGCAGGTCATGGACAAGAGCAGCCTCAAGCCCTACCAGCCCGCGAAACCCGGCGACTCGACGAAACAGCTGACCACGTTGTATCCGGAAGACTTCGACCAGATGCGCCTCAGCGGCGACAACTAAAGGGAAAAATCACGATCCGCCGATGCCTCAGATGGCACAGATTCATTCAAGGGAGTTCAGAAAAAGATCTGCGTAATCTGCGACATCTGCGGATGCTCTTCCGAAGCGTCAGAACAACGGTCACAAAGAACAACACCCCCGGGGTTCCGGGGGTGTTTCTTTTCGGCTGGTTACTCTTCGGGGTTGGGCAGATCGGGCTGGGGCTTGTCATCGACCACGGGCATCATGAAATTGTCAGGCAGTTCCTTTTCCTTGAAGCCCTTCAGCCGTACGGCTGTGCCGTTGCAGACAACCATTACATACTTGCCCATGAATTCGTGGTAATCGACGTCGACGCCGACGATCGCATGTGCGGCGAGGGTCTTGCCCTCCTTGATCATTTCGACAAGGGCGACGTTTTTGACGGACTCGAGTTCTTTTTCAAAACTCTCCACCCGTCTTCCCACCAGATCCTTGAAACCTGCCGCGATGTTGGCCAGCGTGCCGACGCCGAAAACGGCTTCGCCTGTGACGAGGCCGAGATACTGTTCGATGACGTATCCGTCGATGTTGTCGGTCGTTGTGATGAGCATGCGTTCCTCCGCTTCACGAATGCATCAGAGCATCCATCGTGTCTGAGCATGATATTACGCCTTGTTGGGAGTCGAATGGATGGCGCCCTGCATGCAGAGCTGTTCGATCTCGGACTCATACTGACGGATGCGGAAATCGACGGCGTTCAGGCGGTCGATCTCTTCCCGGCATTTCTTGGTGATGGCATCCTCGAGCGATTTTTCTTCCTTGCGCAGCGCCTCGATCGAGTTGGTGAGCAGCGTCACCCGCATGCGCTGCTCCGTTGACAGCGGCAGGTCGCCGGTGGAATCCTTCTTCCGGAACAGAGGGATCACGACACCCATGCAGGTCTCCTTATAAACGGTGAGATGTGAACGGTTCGTGTCTTCTTATCGGCGATATTCGGAAGATCGTTGAGCGAAATCTGAATCCCGTTCCCGGTTTGCCATGGCGGTGCGATTCGGTTACAATTTGGGCCATGTCTGAACAACGATTGCCCCGGGAAGCGGGGCGCGGAGCTTCGAGTGACTATGCCTGGCTCGCCTTCGCCGGCGCAGGTGCCGTTCTTCTTGGCTTGGGCATCATGCTCGGCGAGCCCGCGAAAATCTTCGAGAAGGCCACTGCGATCTGTCTGCAGTGCATCGGCATCGGATGAGCGAACGGCGAACGATGGTCCAGGCGGTTTCCACCGTCCTGACGAATGGCTATCTCAAGGGCTTTGTCACCGGAAACATCTATACCGGGCCGCTGAAGCACGTCTGCGTGCCTACGTTGAACTGTTACAGCTGCCCGGGAGCGCTGTTTGCATGCCCGGTCGGCGCTGCACAGGTGATCCTGGCCGGGGGCGGCGGCTTCGACCCGACCGCACCGCACACCATCTGGACGAAGCTTTCGGGCATCCTTTCAGGGGCGCCGGTGTTCGTCATCGGGTTCCTGACCCTGCTGGCCGCGTTCGTCGGGCGAGCTTCC
>MWAR01000155.1 GCA_002068715.1 bacterium ADurb.Bin374 | reverse complement strand
AGGGTCAACCCCCTCCGCATCCGGCACATCGCTTTCCACCGTGCAGCAGATCGTGAACCTGATTCAGAGAGGGAGTGTCCAATGAGATACCGCATTGCAATCATGCTCGCGCTACTTGCCATCAACGCCAACGCCGCAACGCTCTGGCTCGTACCCGGCGCAAGGGCTTTCATCCGCTTTTGCGCCTCCCGGAAGAACGAGCTGTATTGGTATTTTTCGACGAGTTCACGGTACATCCGCGCCGCATCCTCGAATTTGCCGGTACGTTCATAGGAATATGCGAGGTGGTATACAACCTTGTCGATGGACATGAAATTCGGGTGTTCGGACAGAACGCGGGAATAGGCATCGATGGCCTTCGGATAATCGTTCAGGCGCTCTTCGTAGATCCTGCCGAGATCATACAGGATCCGGGGCGAGTCCGGCCCCTTCACGCCTCCAGCCTTGACGCCTTCCGACATGTTCGTCGCGGCGTCGAGGAAGTGGCCGAGCGCCTGCGACATCTCGCTTTCGGCCTGGCGCATCCTGATCGTTCCGATTTCGACGCGAGCGGCCGCGGCAAGGTCGGAATTCGAAAACAGGTTCTGGAGTGCACCGATCGCGCCGTCGAAGTTCGACTGGGTGAGAAGCTGCTGCGCCTGCTGGTATTCACCGGTCATCTGGATCGCCGCGTTCTGGGCGACGGCCGGAGCCCCGGATCCTGCGATCCAGATCGAGCAGGCGGTGAACAGAGCGGCGACAACCGCGTCGCGACGGATTCGTAACGGGAAGGAGATATTCATGGTTAACCTCCGATAATCAGGCGTTTCAGTGTCATCAGGGAACCACCGCGTCGTGTGTTCCGTTGGCGATTATACGTGCGCTCTCGCGAGATTGACAAGGGTTGCCGGCTCTGTTAGGTTTTTCAGACGGGCTCATATTCACCGAATTTCTATTTGAAAGGGCTCATCGTGGAAGGAATCAATGCCGATATACAGAACGTCGGAGCTTTGTCTCGGGTTGAAACTCCCGGCCTGATTTTCGATCTGCTTCCGATCGAAAAGGTCGTTCCCAACCCGAAGCAGCCCCGCAAGATCTTTGACCGCAACACCCTTGAAGAGCTTGCCCAGTCGATCCGCGCAAACGGCGTCCTCCAGCCGATTCTCGTCCGACGCTGGGGCGACGGGTATCAGATCATCTCCGGCGAACGCCGGTATCAGGCCTGCAAGATCGTCGGCCTGACACAGATTCCCGCCGTCCTCCGTGATCTGAACGAGCAGCAGACCCTTCTCGCGGG
Source organism: bacterium ADurb.Bin374 (assembly GCA_002068715.1). The sequence goes on along the minus strand of MWAR01000155.1, from coordinate 2,048 downwards.
CCTGATCGAGAACATCCAGCGCGAGGACCTGAATCCCGTCGAAGAGGCGTCGACGCTCAGGCAGATCATCCTCGAATTCGGTCTGACGCACGACGAACTGGCGCGGCGGCTCGGACGAAGTCGTTCCGCCCTCACGAACCGCCTGCGGCTGCTCTCGCTCCCGCCCCACGTCCAGCAGCTTATCGCGAGCGGAAAGATCTCCGCCGGCCACGCCAAGATGCTGGCAGGGCTTCGCGATCACGCCGACGTCCAGGCCTGGGTCGATCGCATTCTCACCCAGAACCTCTCGGTATACGAAACGGAAAAGGAACTGGCCAATGCAAAGCCCTCTGGAAACGATCAACCGGGAAACAAACCTCGGAATGCCGCACCCCGGAAGCAGGCAGGCGACATTCATGTCCGCCAGGTTGAATCCCGCATCCAGGAGCTGATCGGCGCAAAGGTACACATCCGGCAGGGCCGCGCGAAAAGCCGGATCGAAATCGAATTCTATAACAATGAAGATTTGGAACGAGTCGTAGACATGCTGCTGACCCTTCGCCAGTGACGGCGGGAGGCGGTGGAACCCTGAACTTCGGCCGTTAAGAAGGGAAACGAGTTCGGTGTATATAAAATTTTGGGGTGTCAGAGGATCCGTTCCCGTTCCAGGGAAAGATACGATCCGCTATGGCGGAAATACGACCTGTATCGAGATTCGCACGAATGAAGGTCAGTTGATCATCGTCGATGCCGGGACGGGGATCCGTCTCCTCGGCCTCGAGCTTCTCAAGGGTGATTTCGGCAAGGGGAAGGGCGTCGCCCATATTCTCTTCACCCACTCCCATTGGGATCACATCCAAGGTTTCCCGTTCTTCCCCCCCGCATACATCGGCTCTCGCGACGCGTCTGGCGGCCGGGTCGAAGGCTCGTGCAACACGCTTCACCTCTACGGCGCCTCTGACGTCGACGATCGCCTCGAAGCGACGCTCCGCGGCCAGATGGAACACTTCTATTTTCCCGTCGATCTGAACACCCTGAGCGCCAAGCTCACCTTCAACCCCATGCAGGGAAAGCCGATCGACATCGGCGCGGCGCAGATTTCAGCCCGCCGGCTCATCCATCCGAACGGAGTTCTCGGCTACCGCATTCAGGACGGCGACAGCAGCGTCGTCATCGCCACGGACTGCGAGCATCCGTCCGACGGCTCGATCGATGCGAATCTCCTCGAACTTGCCACCGGTGCCGACCTGCTGATCTACGACGCACAATATACCCCCGAGGAATACAACCCCTCCGCCCATGGAAGTCGCGGCCCGAGCAAAATCGGCTGGGGCCATTCGACGATGGTCGAAGGCGCGAAGCTCGCAAAGAGCGCCGGTGTGAAGCATCTAGTTCTCACGCATCACGATCCCCTTCACAACGATGCCGTGATCGATGCGATCGAGAAACGCGCAAAATCAGAGTTCCCGTCTTCCCAGGCGGCGTACGAAGGGCTCGTCATCCAGATCTGATTCTTCCCGCGTACCCCCTGTTTCACGATGAAGCGGGGTATGCTACTATTGTGACGACATGGGCACCACCCCGTTCCTCACACCCGTTTTCATCTTCGGCTCGATTCGCGGCGGCTCAGGCAAATCGAGCATTGTCGCCCATCTCTCCGTCTACCTACAGTCGAAAGGCCGACGAGTCGCGGTTATCGACGCCAACACGCCGTTCCCGAACCTGTTCCGCAGCGTCCTCCCCCGGTCTGTCTCGCTCGAATGCTACACCGACCTGACTGACCTGGTGATCGAGGGTTCATCGCGATTCCGGCGCACGTTCGTCTTCACCGCCACCGACAAGATCTCGTATTTTCCAGCGTTCAAGCTGAAAGACCAGGTGCGCCTGCTGTCCGATGCCTCCCTGCGCGACTTTTTCCTCCAGCTCCGGTCGCATTTCGACGTCGTGCTGATCAACCTGCCGCCGGGCTGTGACAATTTCGTCGTCGCAGAGACATTTCTGCAGAGACGCGGGAACGAATATCCGTCGTATGCCATGCGCCACGGGGATCCCTGCCGAGTTCCACCGCT
>MWAR01000154.1 GCA_002068715.1 bacterium ADurb.Bin374 | reverse complement strand
GGTCGAGGTTGTCGAGGGCGATGCGAAGGCCCTCGAGAATGTGGGCCCTCTTCTCGGCGCGGTCCAGTTCGAACTTCGTGCGGCGGATGACCACTTCCTTGCGGTGTTCGAGGTAGTGGTGCAGGAGGCCCTTCAGGTTGAGGACGCGCGGCTGGCCGTTCACGAGGGCCAGCATGATGACGCCGAAGGAGGTCCGCATCGAGGTGTGCTGGAACAGGTTGTTGAGGACCACCTGGGCGTTGGCGCTGCGCGAGATCTCGATGACGATGCGCATGCCGTCCCGGTCGGATTCGTCGCGCAGGTCGGTGATGCCGTCGATCTTCTTGTCGCGGACCAGGTCGGCGATCTGTTTGACCAGCTTCGCCTTGTTGACCTGGTAGGGCAGCTCGGTGATGACGATGCGCTCGCGACCCCGGGCGAACTCCTCGGTGGTCGTGATGGCGCGAACCGTGATACTTCCGCGGCCCGTGCGGTACGCCGCCTCGATGCCGTCGCGGCCCATGATGGTGCCGCCGGTCGGGAAGTCGGGGCCGGGAATCAGCTTGATCAGCTCGCCGATATCGACATCCGGATCGTCGATCAGTCGGATGGTTCCGTTGATGACTTCCGTGAGATTGTGCGGCGGAATGTTCGTCGCCATGCCGACCGCGATGCCGGATGACCCGTTCACCAGCAGGTTCGGAAACTTGGAGGGAAGGACGACCGGCTCCTGGAGCGAACCGTCGAAGTTCGGCATCCAATCGATCGTTTCCATCTCGAGGTCGCGCAGCATCTCTTCAGCGAGCTGGTCGAGACGCGACTCGGTGTAACGCATCGCCGCGGCGCTGTCGCCGTCGATCGAGCCGAAGTTGCCGTGGCCGTCGATCAGCGGGTAGCGGAGGCTGAAATCCTGAGCCATGCGGACCAGGGTGTCGTAGACCGCGGAATCGCCGTGCGGATGATACTTGCCGAGCACTTCGCCGACCGTGCGGGCCGACTTGACGTAGGCCTTCTTGCTCGTGAAGCCCTGGTCGAACATCGCGTAGAGAACGCGGCGATGAACCGGCTTGAGGCCGTCGCGCACGTCGGGAAGCGCGCGGCCGACGATGACGCTCATCGCGTAATCGATATACGAGGTTTTCATATCGTCTTCTATATTGACGAAAACCTCGTTCGGATTCAGCGGGGGCGGCGGAACGGGAGCGCCCGAAGAGCCGGCGGCCAGTGCCCCAGAATGTTCGGTGTTCTCGGGGTTTTCCGGTGTGGTGTCGTTCGTGTTTTCAGTGTTGTCGGTAGCCATGTGTGCCTCAGATATCCAGATTCCTGACCTGCTTGGCGTACTGGGAGATGAACTGCCGTCGCGGTTCAACCTTGTCGCCCATCAGGACGGAGAAAATGCGATCGGCCTCGAGCGCATCGAGAGACATCACTTTTTTCAGGATGCGCTTGGAGGGATCCATCGTGGTTTCCCACAGCTGGTCGGGGTTCATTTCGCCGAGACCTTTGTAGCGCTGCTTGCTGATGCCGCGCTCGACATCGGCCAGCAGCCACTTCATGGCGTCGCCAAAATTGCCGACGACCTGCTTCTTCTCGCCACGAGCCATGAAGGCGCCGGGGCCGAAGAGGTCGGCCAGGGTTTCGGCGGTGCGGCGCAGTTGCAGGAAATCGCCGGACAGCAGCAGGTCTTCGTCGATCAGGCCGACCTTCAGGTTGCCGTGATGGATCTTCTCGACGCGCAGGGTCCAGCGTTCCTGGATGTCGTCGAACCTGGGAACGATGCGGATACCTGCGGCCAGATGGCGGCTCAGGACATCGGCGCTGGCGCGGGCGCCCGCTTCCGAAGCGAGGTCGAGTTTCAGGTTGTACTGGACCAGCGCCTTGAGCACGACCGGATCGACCAGATGCGAGACGCGTTCGATGACGGCTTCGGTCAGCAGCCAGGAGCGGGCCAGTTCCTCCAGTGCCGGGCCGGTCACCGGCTCGGCGCCGGCACGCGGCGTCAGGGCGGCTTCGTCCATCGCCATGCGCAGCAGGAACTGGTGGTATTCCTGGTCGTCCTTCAGGTAGCGCTCGGTCTTGCCGTGCTTGACCTTGTACAGCGGCGGCTGCGCGATATAGACGTAGCCGCGCTCGATCAGCTCGGGCATCTGGCGGTAGAGCAGCGTCAGCAGCAGGGTGCGGATGTGGGCACCGTCGACGTCGGCGTCGGTCATGATGATGATGCGGTGGTAACGCAGCTTCTCGATCTTGAATTCGTCCTTGCCGATGCCGGTGCCGAGCGCGGTGATCAGGGTAACGATCTGTTCGCTGGAAATCAGCTTGTCGAAGCGGGCCTTCTCGACGTTGAGCACCTTGCCGCGCAGCGGCAGGATCGCCTGAAACTTGCGGTCGCGGCCCTGCTTTGCCGAGCCGCCGGCGGAATCGCCCTCGACGACATAGACTTCACAAAGCGCCGGATCCTTCTCCTGGCAATCGGCCAGTTTGCCGGGCAAACCGACACCGTCGAGCACACCCTTGCGCCGCGTCATTTCACGGGCGCGGCGAGCGG
>MWAR01000153.1 GCA_002068715.1 bacterium ADurb.Bin374 | reverse complement strand
TGATACGAAACTGAACGTCATTGCACAGCGAACCCGCTGCTTCGGCGAATCTGATCAGGGCCAGATCGTCGGTCAACTGCGTTTGGATCTCCTCGTTCAGATAGTGCAGATGGTAGATCGAAAAAAGACCTAGAAATATAACGACTATTATAGAAAATCCGGCGCCCATCCTGAACCTGGACGCCATCGACATGCGGATCATATCCGTTCCTCCTCTTCGAACGAGCGCGAGAGGGCCGAGATGCGCTCATCCTGCCCGACGACGACCAGGATGTCGTCGTCGGTGATTTTTTCATCCGGCGAGGGAAGATCGTTGAGAACCACCTTGATGGTGTTTTCGCCACGCTCGTTGATCGAAGGGACCTTGCGCTTGATCGCGATGACGTTGATGCCTGCCTTCGCCCGTAGATTCAGCTCCTTCAGCGTTTTCCCGATGAACGACTTCAGCGGAAGGATTTCGACGAGCGAGTGGCCGGAGCTGAGAGTGATGCTTTCGAGAATGTGCGGCGCGATGAGCCGGCTGGCGATCTGGTCGCCCATCTGGTCTTCGAGGGAGAAGACCTCGGTGGCGCCGACCTCGGTGAGGATCTGCGCCTGGGACTTGTTGACGGCGCGGGAGAGGATGCGGCGGACGCCGAGCCGCTTCAACAGCGCCGTCGCCAGAATGCTCGTCTCGATCATCTCGCCGATGGCGACGACAGCCACGTCCATGTCCTGCAGGCCGAGACTTCGCAGGGAAAGTTCATCCGTGACGTCCGCGATGGCTACATGGGACACATGGTCCTTGATTCGCTCGACTGCGTCTGAATCGCTGTCGACGGCGAGCACTTCGCCCCCGCGCGAAAACAGCGACGTGGCGAGCTTCGAACCGAAACGTCCGAGTCCTAAGACGGCATACTGCATGGCATCCTCCGGAGAGCTATCCGACCAGAACGCGGGTCGTTGGATACCGCACGTCGCCACGCCTGACGGGAGCTCTCACGGAGAGGGCGAGCGTCAGAGGGCCGATGCGGCCGATGAACATGAGGGAGATGATGAGAAGTTGACCGAGCGGGGAAAGGCTCGGTGTCAGGTTCGCCGACAATCCGACAGTTCCGAAGGCAGAGGCGGCTTCGAACAGTACCTTGATCAGATCCTGGTCTTCCGTCAGCGTAAGGAGGAACGTGTAGAGCGCGACGAGGGTGGCCGAGATGGCCGTGATGAGAAAGGATTTGAGAACGACGTCGGACGGAATGACCCGCTCATACACCGTCACCTCGTTTTTTCCCTGCATCTGAGCATCGAGCGCGAGCAGCATCACGGCGAACGTCGTGGTCTTGATGCCGCCGCCCGTGGATGCGGGGGAGGCGCCGATGAACATCAGGATCGCCATCAGGAACAGGCTCGAGGTTCTCATGACGCCGATGTCGATGGTGTTGAATCCGGCCGTTCTCGTCGTGACGCTCTGGAAAAGTGCCGCCATGAGCTTTTCTGGTGCGTTCAGATGCTGCATGGCGGGTGCGTCGAATTCGAGAAACGCGATGAATGCGGCGCCGATGAAGATGAGACAGAGCGACGTCAGAATGACGAGCCGGACATGCACGTCGGCTGGGCCTCTTCGACTTCCGAGGAGCCAGGCGTTGATCACGCCCAGAACCGCGAAGCCGAGGCCGCCCGCGACGATCAGGCCCATGACGGTGAAACAGATGATCGGATCCCAGGCGAAACCCATGAGATTGTCTGAAAACAGAGCGAATCCGGCGTTACAGAACGAGGATACGGCATGGAAGACGCCGAGATATGCGGCGCGACGGATGGAACAGGACAGGATTGAGTGGAACCGAAAAGCGAGAATAAGAGCACCGGCGGCCTCGATGATAAATGTCCATCTAAAAATATCAATAAGAATATTTCTGAGGCCTGCGAGGTCCGACTGGTCGAGCACATTCTGCATGAGGGAACGTTCGCTCATCCTCAGGCGCTTGCCAGCGAGAAGAGAGATTCCTGCCGACAGCGTCATGATGCCTAGACCGCCGATCTGAATCAGGCAGACAACGATGATCTGGCCAAACAGGGTGAAATACCGCGATGGGTCGATGACATTCAGACCCGTGACGCATACGGCTGACGTCGAGGTGAACAGGGCCGTGAGAAACGACGGTTTGAAGCCCGCCGAGATGGATACCGGAAGAACGAGCAGGAAGGCGCCGATGAGAATGACGCCGGCGAAGCTCATTGCGATCAGCCTGGCAGGCCGGTCAGAGATACTCTGGGCGAGGTTCGAGAGGGTGCTGTGTTCGAGATAGCGATTGAAATAATGGACGAGCTGGCGCACGACGATGATGTGCGCGGGATGAACGCCGCCGAACGTCAGGGTGAACAGGGGGAGGAAAAAGACGATGTCGAGGGGAAAATCGCGGATGAACGAAGCGAACGATTTCGACCTGAAATACCCGATCGCGAGGTGAAGAATGAAGAGGACATCGATCGGAAGGATCAAAAATGTCTTGAGGAGAAGATACCAGTTCTGCGTACCAAAATTCGGATCGAGCGCGAGAAACAGAAGACCGAGAACGGCAAAGGCGTTCATCGTCCTTCTGGCGGCCCGAAAATACTCGTCGAGGCGGG
>MWAR01000152.1 GCA_002068715.1 bacterium ADurb.Bin374 | reverse complement strand
GAACAGCACGCGCCAGAGAATGAGACTGGCGATCAGCGTTAGCAGCGCCTCGCCGATGTAGCTGTTCCAGAGAGGTTTTTTTCGCCAGCGAAGCACGAGAAACGAGCTGCCCAGGTCCCAGGCGGTGATGGTCGTGATTCGCGACACGAGGGCCGGTTCGCGAACGACGAGACCCCATGACGGCCCTTCGCCGACGAGACCGAGATGCCCGGCGGCGACGAGCCCCGCGGTCACGAGAAACGCCATGGCAACGGCACGGTCCAGCGCGGCGGCGATTCCGTTCTCGATCTCCGTGTGGCGGCGTTCTTCAGGCACCATGACTCACCCTTTCCATCATGCAACGAAGCCCCGGCGAGTCTCTGCCGGGGCTTCGTATACGCTTTGCTATTTTACCACGAAGCTGGCCATGCGCTTCGGGACGTGGATGAACTTCACGATCGTCTTGCCCTCGAGGAACTTCTGCACCTTCTCGCTCTTGAGGCACTCCTCGCGCACCTGGTCGTCGGAAAGGCCGATCGCGACGCGCACCTGGTCGCGCAGCTTGCCGTTGACCTGCACCGGCAGGTTCACGGAATCCTCGGCGAGGGCCGATTCATCACACTTCGGCCAGGCTTGCTGATGGACCAGCCCACGTGGGCCGCGGCCTGTGCGTTCCCACAGGTCTTCCGCGAGATACGGGGTGATCGGGGCCAGCAGCAGGAGCAGGGTGTCGATGGCCTCACTCCAGAGCTTCGTGCCGGCGAGCGGGGTGTTGCGCGCGTAGTCGGAAAGCGCGTTCACGAACTCCATCAGCTTCGCGACGGCCGTGTTGAAACTGAAAGTCTGGATGTCGTTCGTGATGCTCTTGATCGACTTGTGGATCCAGCGCTTCAGTTCGACGGCCTTCTCGCCCTCGGCCTCGCCGACCTTGTCGCCGGGATACTCCTGGACGAGTTCGTAGACACGGTTCACAAAGCGATACATGCCCTTGATGCCTTCGTCCGACCAGGCGACCTCGAGCTCGAAGCAGCCCAGGAACAGGATGAACGCGCGAAGCGTGTCGGCGCCGTATCTCTCGACCATCTCGTCGGGGGTGATGACGTTGTTCTTCGATTTGCTCATCTTCTGGCCGTCGGGGGCCAGCATCATGCCCTGGTTGCGCAGCATCGCGAACGGCTCGCCGAAGGGAATCAGCCCTTCATCCTGCATGACTTTCGTCCAGAACCGGGCATACAGCAGGTGCATGACGGCATGCTCGGCGCCGCCGACATACAGGTCGACCGGCAGCCAGCAGGCGGCCTTTTCCTTGTCGAAGGGGGCCGAATCGAGCTTCGGGTCGATGAAGCGCAGGAAATACCACGAGGAACAGGCGAACCCGTCCATCGTGTCGGTCTCGCGCCGCGCGGGCTTTCCGCATTTCGGACACGGGGTGTTCACCCACTCGGAAATGCCGGCGAGCGGGGATTTCCCGTCCTGGCCCGGCTTGAACTCCTTGATCGGGGGAAGAAGCACCGGAAGCTGGCTGTCGGGAACCGGCACCGTGCCGCAGCAGTCGCAGTGCACGACCGGAATAGGGGCGCCCCAGTACCGCTGCCGGCTGATCAGCCAGTCGCGGAATTTGTAGTTAACGCGCTTCTGGCCGAGCTTTTTGCCTTCGAGCCAGGCGGCCATGCGGTCCATCGACTGTTCTGAGGTCAGGCCTGAGAACTCGCCCGAGTCGATCAGGATGCCGTATTCGGTGTAGGCCGCCGAAAGATTGCCCTGCGCCTTGCCGGCGGGCGTAATGACCTCGCGAACCGGGATGTTGTATTTCTTTGCAAATGCAAAGTCGCGCTCGTCATGCGCCGGAACTGCCATGACGGCGCCAGTTCCGTAGCTGACGAGAACGTAGTCGCCGATATAGATCGGCACCTTCTCGCCGTTGAACGGATTGATCGCGAAGCTGCCGAGTGCCGTGCCGGTCTTTTCCTTCTCGGTCGAGAGACGATCGATCTCGCTCTTGCGGCGCGATTCCGCGACGTATTCCTCGACGGCGGCCTTCCGATCCGGGTGGGTCAGCTTCTCGACGAGCGGGTGCTCGGGGGCCAGCGTCATGAACGTGACGCCGAAGATCGTGTCGACGCGTGTCGTGAAGATCGGTATGTCGAACGCCTCGCCGGTCGTCGGGTGAACCCCCTTGAAGGTCACTTCGGTGCCGGTCCGGCGGCCGATCCAGTTTTCCTGCATCTTCTTGATGTGGTCGGGCCAGTCGACGGTCTTGAGATCGTCGATCAGCCGGTCGGCGTAGGCGGTGATCTTGAAGAACCACTGTTTCAGGTCCTTTTTCTCGACCTGCGAGTCGCACCGCCAGCAGCAGCCCTGCTCGACCTGCTCGTTGGCGAGAATCGTCTGGCAGCTCGGGCACCACCACTGCGCGCCGGTCGCCTGGTAGGCCAGGCCCCGCTTGTGCAGCATCAGGAAGAACCACTGGGTCCACTTGTAGTAGCCCGGGTCGGTCGAGTTGAGCTCGCGCTCCCAGTCGTAGGAGCACTCGACGAGGCTGAGCTGGCGCCGATAGTTCGCGGCGTTCTTCGCGGTCGTCTCGGTGGGATGGACGCCCATCTTGATCGCGTAGTTCTCGGCCGGCAGGCCGAAGGCGTCCCAGCCCATCGGGTGCAGCACGTTGAATCCCTGCATCCGCTTCATGCGCGAGATGACGTCGGTCGGAACATAGTTGCGCAGGTGACCGACCGACAGACCGTTCCCGGAAGGATACGGGAAAAAGTCGAGGCAGTAGAATTTCGGCTTCGAGCGGTCTTCGGCCGTGCGGTAGATCTGCTTGTCGGCCCAGATCTTGTGCCACTTTTCCTGCGCTGCGGTGAATTCGTATCGTTCTGCCATATCGGTCACTCCGTTGAATAGTTAATGTTATATAGTCAGGCGTCTGACGACTTCGTCGCGGCCCAGGAGATTGAGCACGTTGATGAGATCGGGGCCGTGGCAGGTGCCGGTCAGTTTGACGCGAAGAGGCATGAACAGCCCTTTCCCCTTCGCTCCCGCTTTCTTGCCCGCCGCCTTGATCGCGGCATTGATCGGGTCCTTTTCCCATCCGCAGGTCTTGAATTCCTCGGCGAGCGCAGTCATGAGCGCCGGAACCTCGGGGGCGGCCAGGGCCGCCTTCGCCTCGTCGTCGGCAGGCTCGCCGGCCTGCAGGAACGGCTTCGCGACGTTCACGACGTCGGGGATGACCGTCAGCGCCGGCTGTACCGTCAAAGCCAGATTTTTCAGGAATGCGGCGTCGTTCATCCGCGGATCGTCGGGAAACGCCGCGCGCATCGGCTTTGCGATCATCTCCGCGAGCTTCTCGGGTGAAAGCAGACGGATGTGCATGCCGTTCATCCAGACCAGTTTGGTGTGGTCGAACACGGCCGGCGCCGGGTTGATGCGCTCGAGCGAGAACTTTTCGATCAGTTCCTGGATCGTATAGACTTCTTTGTCGATTCCCTCGGCCCAGCCCAACAGAGCCAGGAAGTTGATCATCGATTCGGGAAGGAAGCCGTCTGTCTCATACTGCCCGACCGACGTCGCCCCGTGCCGCTTCGACAACTTGGTCTTGTCGGCGCCGAGAATCAGCGACACGTGCGCGAAGTTCGGCGTCGGTTTTCCGAGCGCCTCGTAGAGAATCAGCTGGCGGTGAGTGTTCGTGAGGTGCTCTTCGGCGCGGATGACGTGCGTGATCTCCATGTCGGCATCGTCGACGACGACGCAGAAGTTGTAGACCGGCATGCCGTTCGAGCGCAGGATTATGAAATCACCGAGCGTCTCCGCTTTCCACTCGACCCGGCCACGAACTAGATCGTTCACGGCATAATCCTTCGCCGGCACGCTGACGCGGATACAGTGCGGCTCGCCCGCCTCGACGCGGCGCTTCGCCTCTTCGGGGGACAGCCGGCGGCAGGTGCCGTCGTAATGGAGGGAACGGTGTTCTGCCTCGGCCTGCTGACGCTTCTGTTCTAGTTCCGCTTCCTTACAGAAGCAGGGATACGCCGCGCCCTTCTCGACCAGGCGATGAGCCCATTCCTGGTAGATCTTCGTGCGCTCCGACTGTCGGTACGGCGCGTGCGGACCGCCGATGCCGGGGCCTTCGTCCCAGGTCAGGCCGAGCCAGCGCAGATCGCGCAGCAGTCCTTCCTCCGACTCGGCGGTCGACCGTTCGAGATCGGTATCCTCGATGCGCAGAATGAAGCTGCCGCCGTGGCGTTTCGCGAACAGCCAGTTGAACAGCGCCGTGCGGGCGCCGCCGACGTGCAGGTAGCCGGTGGGTGAAGGCGCGAAGCGTACTCTGACGGTCATTTCAGATGATGTTTCCTCCCATGAAGATCTGCTCGTTGCCGTTCGCAAGAGCGTGGCCACAGCGGCCGAACGCGGCGACCGCGATGCGTCCCTCGCCCCGGACGATGGCGACCTTGAAGCCGCCGCCGAGGCCGGGGTTGATGACATTGCATTGACTATAGATGTCGCGCACCGCGTTGCTCACGGCGAACTTCTCGCGCGGGTCTTCCCGGATGACCGAGCGCGCGATCGCGGCGACGATTGTCGCTTCCCGCAACTTGATCGGCAGCTTCTCGGCCGTCGCGCCGACCTGGGTGATGGCGGCCCGGAACCCGGCGCTGGTGACCTTCTGCAGCCAGTATTCCTCCTGCTCGGGATCGCGCGTCATCGCGAGGAAGATGACGGCGCTTTCGGGCGTGAGCTTCTGCTCGGAGCGGTCCTCTACCAGATCCTTCACGATGTCCTTGTAGGTGACCACGCCGACGAGCTCTTCGGCATTGTCGAGCACGGGCAGCGCCTCTAGCTCGCTCGCCGAAAGCAGCGCCGCCGCTTCCCGCACCTCGGCGTTGGCGTTGACGATCTTGAACTTCTTGATCATGAACCGGTCGACCTTGTCGTCGACGTCGGCGTCGTTCGCGGTCGCGAGATGCGCCGGCGTCAGCAGCCCGGCGACTTTCCGATACTGGTTGAGAACCAGCACGCACTCGGGCTGTCGCAGGATCATGATCTCGCGAAGACCGAACAGTGTCTCGCCGCATGCCACCGTGACCGGATTCGGATCCATGATGTCCTTTACCCGGATACCCATTGATTGTCCTCCCTCGGGAAACGGCACGCCGCGGCATCTTCTGCCGGTATGGCCGCCGTCCCGTTATGATTTTTTCGGTCGGATGCGGGCGAAGATCATGCGGCCCGCAGCGGTCTGCAGAATGTTCGTGACGGTCGCGGAGACCTTCTGGCCGATCTGGCCGCCGCCGTCCTCGATGACGATCATAGTGCCGTCGGACAGGAAACCGACGCCCTGACCAGGCTCTTTGCCTGCCTTCGTGATCTGGATCTCGACCTCCTCGCCGCTGATGAAGATCGGCTTGAGGGCATTCATCAGTTCGTTGAGGTTGAGCACCTTGATCTGGCTGATTTCCGCCACGCGCTTGAGGTTGAAGTCGAGAGTGATCAGGCTTGCGCCCTCGGCTTTCGCGTATTCGACGAGCTTGCCGTCGACTTCCTGCACTTCCGGGAAGTCGCGTTCCGGGACGACGACCTGGTCGGGAAACTCCTTGCGGAGCTTGCTGAGCAGGTTCAGCGCCTGGCGGCCCTTGCTGCGCTTGGCCGGATCGACGGCGTCGGCGAGAAACTGCATCTCGTTCACGACGAATCGCGGAATGACCAGCTGTCCTTCGATGAACCCGAGTCTGAACAGTTCGACGAAACGGCCGTCGATGATCGCGCTCGTGTCGACGAGCTTCGGCGGGACCGAAAGGCTGGACGTCCTGCTGCGTCGTTCCATACCCCGGTATCTGTGACTTATCCTGACGCCGAGATACCCGAACAGAAGATTTATACTAAGAGGTATAGAAAGAAACAGCAGGGCGACGAGCGAGTTGAAATACTTGTTCTCGAAATTGATGTTCACGATGTCGCGATACATGATGAAATACAACGGGGTGAACAGCAGGTTCGCGGCGATGAGCCCCAGCAGCAGGCCCAGCGCGCCCCACGTCAGTTCATAGCTGCTGTTGTTGTCGATGCGCTGCTCGATCCAGTCCTGAAGCTCGCGACCCGCCATCGACATCAGCAGATATCCGATGCAGCCGAGAAGCGCGGCAAGCTTGACTTCCGGATAATCCGTATCCAGAAAATTTTCGTACTGCGAAGTGACGCCGTACGCCAGTGCGACCCCGGCGACGGTTCCCGTAATGACCAATAGAAATCTCAGCAGCTGGAAAATCATCTCTTGCTCCGAAGGCGCAGAAGCATATCACAAAGACCTCTGTGACGCAAACCACCGAAGGCGCGAACCGTCGTTCCTCGTCTCTCCGCCACGGGGATTTTTGCCGCGCGTTGCCAAAATGATATCTCTTGCACCGTCCGATGTGGTATTATATCTCCACTCTGGGACGCACATGCAAAACTACTATCAACTCTTTGGTGTACCGAATTTCGCCGGGCTGGACGAGATCCAGAAGGCGTATAACCGCATATACGCCGAACTGTTCACGACCGATAGCCCTCTTTCCAACATTCCGCGCCTCAAAGAGCTGAAAGATTCCCTTGACCTGCTGCTCGACCCGGTGCGACGCGAGGAATATGACGCGAAGCTCCGCGAATTCCTCGCCGAACTCGAAAAGCGGTTCGATGCCGCCACCCAGGCTCTCACCGAAGAGCGTTATCAGGAATGCATCGACATTCTGAAGGAGTGCATACGGTCGAATCCGCGCGAGCCTGATTTCTACGAGACGATCGGTCTCGCGTATCAGCTCTCGAAGCGGTACGACGATGCCGTGAAGGCGTTCCAGCAGGGTCTGCAGATTGTCCCGAAAAGCCCCCTCTTCAACTGGTATCTCGGCGATCTCTACCGTGGTTTGCGAGACGACGACAAGGCGGACACGCATTACCTCGACGCCGCCGACGGCTTCAAGAAAATGCTCGAAGTCGACCCGCGCAATGCCCGCTCGCTCGAACTGCTCGCCGACACGTATGCCAAGATGAAATGGTTCGATGAGTCGCGCGACGTCTATATGCAGCTCGTCGAGCAGTATCCCTTCAAGGCAGGCTATCACCGCGATCTCGGCGGTGTCTTATACGAGCTGGAAGATCTCGATACGGCCGAAGAGCATCTGCTGGAAGCCCTGCGCATAGACGCGACTGATGCGTCGGCGCTTCTGTTTCTCGGCCTCGTCTACTACCGTCGCCGCCTGCTGACGCTGGCGGTGCAGACCCTCGAATCATCGCTCGACCGGAACCCCGACCAGCCTGAAGTCGCCCATCTGATCGAGAAAATCAAGGAAGTCCAGGCCGAGATCGGCCGCACGGTCGAGGAGATCATCTACCAGCCCGAGCCAGATGCCGTCGTCGAGGGAACGGTGAAATGGTACAACATCGAGACGGGAATGGGCGTGCTGACCTGCCCAGAGTATTCTGAGGTCCTGCTGCATTTCACAGCTCTCCAGCCCGAAGACCAGGAGACCCTCGCCAAGGGCGACGCGGTGCGATTCGGTGTCGTGAAGGACAAAATGGGCCCTGTGGCCGTGCAGGTCGAACGGCTCGGCGCCTCGTCCGATTCCGATACTCTGCCGGGTACGATCGTCCGCTACGATGCGAACCTTCGCATGGGCATCATCAAAACGATGGGCGACCGCGAGATCATGTTTCCCTTCGCCTCGCTGTCGCAAGACCTCATGGAAAAACTCGAGATCGGCCAGGAGGTGCTGTTCGAGACGAAATCCGTCATCGGCCTCTCCGACAAGCCGATCGAACAGGCGGCCAACATCCGCCCCCGCAAGAAAAAATCTCCCCCAAAACCACCCTGAGCAACGTACCACAGAGACACCTAGACACAGAGAGCGTTTCACCACGAAGGCAAAACGCACAAAGCAACCGCTATATAACCGAAGGGGCGGTTCGCGAGCCGCCCAAGGCCAGACCCGCACGAAGAAAATCTTTCTTTCATGAGATCGATATGCGATTGAAACTCTGTGTATCCGTGTCTGGTATGTCGAAATTCGAAGGAATCACCGCGTAGACGCGGAATCGCTGAGGGCAATATTCATTCTGGTTTTCATCTCACTTCTTCCTCTGCGCCTCTGTGCCTCTGCGTCTAAATTGTATCTTGGTGGTGAAAAAGTCCTCTCTGTATCTCCGTGTCTCTGTGGTGAATCGATCTTCGTGCTTACCTGGTCAGGTTTCGCGGGAGGTCAGGGTGAAGAACGCCTTTTCGAGCGAGTTGTCGTGGGGGGCGCATACCTCGGCCAAAGTTCCTGAAGCCCGGAGCGTTCCCGAATCGATGATGGCGACATGGGTCACCAGTTTCTCGACGACTTCGAGAACGTGGCTCGAGAACAGAACCGTCGAACCTTCGGTCGTCATGCGGGTCAGCATGGCCCTGCAGTCTTTCGTCGCCTGCGGGTCGAGCCCGTTGAACGGCTCGTCGAGCAGCAGCACGGACGGCTTGTGAATGACGATCCCCGCGAGCGCGAGCTTCTTTTTCATCCCAAAACTATAGTTTAGAGTATACTCTCCTGCCGCCGATTCGAGATCGAAAAACTCGAGCAGTTCCCGTATTCTCCGATCGCGCGCTTCCCGTGAAATGCCGCGCATATCCGCGACGAACTCGAGAAACTGCTGACCCGTGAGATAATCGTACAAAAAGACTTCGTCAGGGAGATATCCGACGCAGGCCCGCACGGCAACGGCATCGGCCGTCACGTCGAGACCTTCGATGCGCGCGCTTCCCGAACTCGGCTGCAACAGGCCCATCAGCATGCGCAGTGTCGTCGTCTTCCCTGCTCCGTTCGGGCCGAGAAATCCATACATGGCCCCGCGCGGCACGGACAACGTGAGCTCCGCAACGGCTCCTTTTTCCCCGTATCGTTTCGTCAGATTTTTGATCTCGATCATCGGTTCCGTCATGGGCAGCCCCTCGAGCCGTTACCCTCTCTCTATCACCATGCGTCTGGGCTGGTTTCAAACCCTCCCGAACGAAGTTACGAAGGAGAAAGATCTCTGTGTCTCTGTGACTCTGTGGTTCGTTGTCTCTTATTTCCGCTCATCATGACGCCGTTTCAAGGTGCGGGCGTAGGCGGCGAGTTCGGGGAACTCCTCGAACGCGGCGAAGGTCGAGGCGTTGTCCCAGAAATCACCCAGGGCGCGGTAGCCGGTGTGTTCGTATTCCGACGCCGTGATCAGCATCTCGAGCTTGTCGATGGCTCGCACGAAGCGGGCTTCGACCGTCGCGTTGCTCTCGAACTCGGCAAAAAGCGCCTGATACCGCTTCCCGGATTCGCCGAGCGGGGCTGTCATGTCGGCGACCGCCGCCTGTTCCGCCTCGGCTTTCTGCGTCCAGTATCGAAGCGCCGTGTAGGGAATGTCGCCGACGCGGCATTCACCGAGTTCATGCGTCATCGCGAGTTCGATCGCGTGCGCCCGGTCAAGTTTGTGACTTGTTATCTTGTCGGAAAGCAGCATCGTCAGCAGGGCGACACCGAACGCGTGGTCGGCGATCGACTCACAGTCGCGGATTCCCCTCAATTGCCAGCCGGTGCGGCGGATTTTCTTGAGATTGAGAAAATCGTGGAACAGTCCGTCGAGTGTCGTCAGATCGATGCTCATGCGTTGTCTCCGTCGTTGATGCGATGCGGTGACATCATACTCGCCCGGCCGGCACGAGGCAATCGGCGCAAAAAAGAAGACCGGGGATGTATCCCCGGCCCGAAATAATAAGGAGGCAAACAAAACCACAACCCTTATCGCCCCGATGCGCCGTTTTCTTGATACCCCTCACCCCCGACAAACTCGGACATCGACAAACATTCGCAAACACCTGCGAAATCATCTGGAGAAATACAGGCTTTGGCAGACCGAAAAAAAGTTGAAACATTTTCATCTGGCATTTGCTGAAGTGTGAAAACGGTTTGTTTACTGATCTCTGGCTACGGTGATATGGTACCGCCGTGGATAACGAAAAACTCAGAATCATCATCGACGGGGCGGGGGCGCCGGAAGCGAACATGGCGGCCGACGAAGCTCTGGCGCGATCGATGCAGCTGCGCGGCGGCAGTCCGTTCGCCAGGTTCTACCGGTGGAATCCGCCTTCGATGTCGTTCGGGTATTTTCAGCCCGTCGAGCGCCTTGTCGATATCCGTGCCGCTGAGGCTGCCGGGATCGGCGTGGTGCGGCGCAAGTCTGGCGGCAAGATGGTGTTTCACGCCGACGAGATCACGTTTTCGATCGGAATGCCCCTGCAGCTGCTTCGCAAAGGCGTCGCCGAAAAAGCTGATTTTCTCGCTTGTTTTCAGGCGTTGATGCAGCCCCTGGTCGATGCTCTCACTGTCGCCGGAGTCCCTGCGCGGTTTTCAGAAGACCATGAAGTGGAGTCTGGCCGCTCGGATCGCATCCACTGCTATGCCGCCGCGGCCGGCCACTCGATATACGCCGGCGGAAAAAAGCTGATCGGAGCCGCCGGCAGCGTCATGGGAGACGTTCTTGTCGTCCACGGCTCTCTTCCGATCACTCGTCGAGAACTTCCCTCGACGGTTCTCACGCCGGCGGCCCAGGCCCGGGAGGCCGACTCTCGCCAGCCGCTCATTTCTGTTCTGACCGACTTCATTTCTTCCGCCTCGATTGCTGAACTGCCCGACCGCATCGCTTGCACCCTTGCCTCGACGTTCGGGCTGGAGCCGCTTGCGTCGGCCTACGATGACATCGAACGCCATGAAGTCCAGATCCTCAGCCGCGAAAAATATTCCCGCATCGACTGGAAAACCCTCCCCCCCGAAACCTGGGAATCACTGCTCCAAAACGCTTTACTCCAGAGATGCGAAGATTGTTTCACCACAAAGACACCAAGACACAAAGAACGATGAAAAACACACCACGGCAGGGGGGTGTGTCTTTGTGCCTTCGCTGTGATCTCCTCTCGCCCGTAGAGGCGGTTCGCGAATGCCCTGTCCTCGCATTGTAACAACGATGCACAACCGCAAACATAGCCAAACACCGAAAAACACTTGGAAACGACTTCATCCTGATGAGCGCTTTTCCTCGCCTTTGTGCCTTGGCGTCTTTGTGGTGGATTTCCTCTGTGCCTCAGTGTCTCTTTGGTGAAGCCGTTTTCCAGCAGCTCTGAGACTGGTCGTAATTTGGTTGCATTTGGGGAAGGCATCTATTATCTTTCCTTGGTTGTGCCCCAGACATTCTCTTAGGCAGAGGAATATGTCGGAAATCGAAGTCATTCAGCTCCCGCGCGGCGGCACGCTGATCAAGACGCCGTCAGGGATCCTCCAGGTCGGCGCCACGCCCGAAACGATCAAGGACACCCTGCACCTCCTTGGCGAGGTGCCGGATACCTTCGTGCTCCCGAACCGCCTCTTCGGCACCGAGCGCGGCGTTTCGCTCGCCGATATCGAGTTTCCGGCCTACTACAACTATTTTCTCAAACAGCGCAGCATCAAGGTCGTCGGCCAGACACACCAGATCGAAACGATCATGGGCGTCCTCAAGGAAGCCGTGCTCGGCCCCGACATCGTTTCCATCCAGCGGGAATTCCCCTACGGCGTGAATCACGACCTCATTCCCGATCTGCGCGCCGAGATGGAATACTTTCGCGCGAAAGACGCCTCAGGCCTCAGAAAAATGGAGCTGAGCGACATCGCTACAGGCATCCCGTGGGGCCCCAACAATCGCGTGCCGTTCGGAAACCTCGCTCTCGAGCGAACCCCGAAGGGAATGCTTCGCGTCGTCGACGGCGCCCGCGTGCTCGCCGAAGTGCCCCTGGACGTCTCGTTCGGCATCGATCGCGAATTCCCCGAGCGGCACCAGCCGTTCATGCCCCCGCTGTTCGGCGTCACCGTCATCGGCTCGGGTCACGGGTTCGATCCGAAGGAGATGACGAGTGGTTTCATCGTCTGGGTGAACCGGCGCGGCATTTTCGTCGACCCGCCCGTCGACTCGACACTGTGGCTCAAGGCGATGGATATCAACCCGCGCCTCATCGATGACTGCATTCTCACGCACTGCCATGCCGACCACGATTCCGGCATTCTGCAGAAGTTGCTCGAAGAGAAAAAAATCAACCTCTATACAACCGAGACCATTCTCGAGAGCTTCGTGCGCAAATATCGCGCCCTGACCGGCCTTTCGCACAAAACCTTCATGGGACTGTTCCATTTCCATGCGATCACGCTCCAGGTGCCGATTCGCATCCACGGTGGCGAGTTCCGGTTCTTCTACACGCTGCACTCGATTCCGACGATCGGATTCGAGGTGTATTACCAGGGAAAGAGTTTTGCCTACTCGTCCGACTCGCTGTACGACCCGCCGACCGTGCGTAAACTGTTCGAGGCGAACGTCGTGAACCGATACCGGATGATCGAGTTGATGAACTTTCCCTGGCACCATACGGTGATTTTTCACGAAGCCGGCATTCCGCCGATTCACACGCCGATCAAGAACCTCGCCGAACTGCCGGAAAGCGTTCAGGAGCGCCTGTTCCTGATCCATGTCTCTGAACGCTCGCTGCCGCCCGGTTCGAAACTGAGAAAGGCGCCGGCCGGTGCCGACGATACGCTCGTCATTCCCGTCACGCCGCCCATCAGCACCGAAGCGCTCGAGTATCTCGATGTGCTCAGCCATATCGACCTGTTTTCGGGACTTCCCATCGAAAAGGCGCGCGAATTCCTCACGCTGGCCAAGGTCGAAACCTTTGCGCCGGGTGATGTCATCTTCAAACAGGGCACGGTCGGGGACCGCTTCTTCATGGTCGTCAGCGGTCGCGCCATGGTGCGCCGCAACGGCGATGTGATCAAGACCTACTCGAACAACGATTACTTCGGCGAGACCTCGATGATCCTCAATATGCCCCGAAACGCCGACGTGGTGGCCGAAACCGACCTCAAGGTGCTGGCCATGGATAAATATGACTTCCTCTATTTTATCCGCGGCTCCGAGATCGCGCGCCACATGAAGGTCATCGCCGAGAATCGTGAATACGACACCTGGGGCCTGTTCGACGATACGCCGTTGCTGCGCGGGCTTTCATCGACCCAACGGACCCAGCTGCAGGGTATCATGACCAGGCTCGAGATCCCCGCCGGAAGAACGCTCGCGAAGGAAGGGGCCGAGCGCGAGGCGTTCTATCTCCTCGACTCCGGTACCGTCGTCATGTCCCGTTGCGGGCGGAAAGTCGCGAAAGCCCGGCGTGGAAGCATGTTCATGCGCATCTACTCGACCCCCTCGCGCGGGCGGCACCGGTTCACCCTGACGGCCGACGGCCCGGTGGTGGTGTTCAGCATCGACGCGATGGAGTTTTATCGCTTTCTGGAACACAACCCTGGCGTGTTCCTGCTGCTGCGGGAAGCCAAGATCCGCGCCCAGATCGTCCCCGTCGGACGGAATCCGCACGATACGGAACGTGGGCCGACGTCGGAGGGACGGCGCGGTTCAGGCACGACCGCCTGAAAGGACACGGTATGATCGACAAATTCCAGGCCGTTCTTCTCGGATACGCCATCGGCGACGCCCTTGCCGCGCCGATCGAGGATGTCATTCGCGACCCGTCGATGGGGCATCAGCGCGTGACCGAGTATGTCAAGGCAATGCCGTCGCACCCGATCGCGCATCTCGAGCCCGGCCAGTATTCCGACGAGACGCAGGTGATGCTGATAGTCGCCGAGAGTCTCGTCGAAAAGCGCGGATTTTCGGTCGACGACCTGACCCAGCGATTCATCGACTGGTACCAGATGCAGAAACTGCGCACGTCTTGGCGCTTCCCCGGAAATACCATGATGAAGGCGTGCCGCAAACTCGCCTCGGGCATCCCCTGGACCCAGGCCGGGTTCCCGTCCGCCGGAGTGATCGCTTCGGCTCGCACTGTTCCTATAGCGCTAGCTATGTGGCGATCGCCGGGCATGCTCAAGGACGCCCTCGACAAGTCGTGCCGCATCACGCATACCGATCCGAGAGCGGTCGCCGGAGCCATCATTCTCGCGACCGTCATTCGCATGGGCCTCGAAGGCAGCGAGCCGGCGCCCGACGTCATCGTGAACGCCGCCATCGAACGCTCTCAGGCGTTCGCGCCCGAGATCGTCAAGCGTCTCAAGACGATGCGCGACGCCCTTCGCGCCGAACCGGCCGTAGCCATGCATCAGATCGGCGTCAGCGGCTTCGCAATGGAGTCCGTCCCCGCGGCGG
>MWAR01000151.1 GCA_002068715.1 bacterium ADurb.Bin374 | reverse complement strand
CGGTCGATCCAGCGTTAGCGAGTTCGAGGCGCCGCTGCGGTCGCGCTCAGGCGCCACGACCGTGATCTCGGCGAGGCCGGACAGGCTCATGGCCAGTTGCTCAATACCGGGAGCGAAATAGCCGTCGTCGTTGGAAAGAAGTATGCGCATGCAGAGGAAATGACCGATATAAAAAACCGGCGCCGTGCCGGTTCCACCCGCGGCAATGACGAGCGGCCCGCTCCGGAGGAGATCGAGAGGAAAACCGCGCCCGTAAGGCCCGCGGACGTGGATGACATCGCCCGGCTGTTTGGCGCAAAGGGCGGCCGTCAGGGGACCCACGGACCGGACCGTCATTTCGATATGGCCGGCCGCGAAGTCGCTGACCGAGATCGGCGCCTCGCCGATGCGGGGGAGGGAGACCTCGAAAAACTGGCCCGGCTGAGGCGCGTCAGATGTGTTTTCGAAGAACAGCGTCACGTCCGTCGCGTTCTGCCGATGCACGTCGAGGACCCGGACGGGGCGGGGAAGCCAGGTTCGTGTGTTCATGACTGCGGTTCCTGAGATACGGCGTCGGTCACCCGGTTGATGCAGGTCGAAAACGAAATGTATTGCGGACACTGGTCGTCGCAGCGACCGCAGCCGACGCACATCGGTCTTCCCAGGCGCCGCTTGAAATCATGGATCTTGTGCATCACCCGGAAGCGCATCCGGTCTCCATACTTCTCGCGGAGCCGGTGACCACCGGCCATATCGGCGAACCGGTCGAGATGGCATCCCGTCCAGACCCGTCGCCGCTCACCCAGCCGTTCGTCTTCCGAAAACGCCACGTCCTGGACCGCGAAGCAGGAACAGGTGACACAGTTCGTATTGCATCTGCCGCATGCGATACATCGCGTATGATATTGATTCCATAGCTCGTGATGGAAAAAGTCACGTTCCCTGACTGCCTTTTCGAGACGCTCCGGATCGGGAAGGCGAACGGCGACGGCGTCGTTCTCGACCCCGCGCGGCTCATACTCCATTGGCCGGGCGGAGCCGGGAATGGCGGTGCGAAGATCGTCGGGGCGCACTGCGAGAGTGAACGAACCATCCGCCTCCAGGCGCGCCGCCGCATGCCAGGCATCCGTCCTGTTCGTTCCCATGGCTTTGCAGAAGCAGTTTTCGAAGGGCTTCAGGCACTCCAGGAGAACGAACCTCACCCGCTCGCGGCGGCGGAGGTAATAGGGATCCGCGTGAGGGCCGTTGACGAGAAAGATCGCGTCGAGACGGTCGATGCCGTGAATGTCGCATGCGCGGAGAAACACGAGCGCCGGCCGGTCGAAGGGCGGGGACGGCAGGCGCATCTCGTCTCCGGAAAACTCCAGCATCGTTTCGGAAGGCGGAAACACGGCTTCCTTCGGGGACGCGTCCGATTTGCGGTTCCAGACGATATCGTCAGCTTTTCGGATTGTTCCATATCGGACGATATCTGTTCCGGAGAAACGGCCGCGGCCTGGACGCCGTACCGGCCCGAGAAGCTCGTGACTCGCGGAGAGCTTATCCAGCCAGACGTCGAATTCAGCCGACGACAGACTGGCGGAAAACGGCTTGCCGGCCCCCGTTCCTGACTCCATCTCAGGCACCCCCCGTCGTGAGTTTCGCCAGTTCGGCGGTCAGGAGATGCACGTGGCCGAGTTCCTCGGCGATGATGGCCTGAATCTGCTCTCTGCCTTGATGGAGCGGAACGAATTCCTGCATCGTCGAGTAGAAAACGACCGAATCCTTTTCGCGGTCGATGGCGTATCTGAGCGCATCGGCGAGGCCGTTCGCGTTTGCAAGCTCTTCGGGAATCGGACCGGAAACCGGAAACACGCGCGTGTCGGCCATCGCCTTGAGATATAGGGCTTTCTCCTCCGGCGGCTCGAAGGGAGCGGCCGAAGCGGTTTCTTCCGACAGTGTCCGACGGAGAGCGGCGAAACGCTTTTCGTGCATCTGCTCCATCGCAGCCAGTCTCAGCAGAAGAGCGGCATGGGGGCGGCCTGCCGCCGATGCGGCTGCCCGGGTGTAGAACGCGACGCCGTTTCGCTCGAACTCGATGGCCATGGCGAACAGGTCGTCAACACTCAGATTCGTCATCATCCCTTTTCGCGATCCTTTTCCTCTTTTTTCTTTTTCTTTTTTTCGAGCATCTCATCGCTCTTCATGCCCGCGCTGTACAACGTGGCTCGGTTTCGTCCCGTCTCTTTCGAGTAGTAGAGAGCCGTGTCGGAGCAGATGACCAGTTCGCCCTTCGTTCTGGCGTGGTCCGGATAACTGGCGACGCCGAGCGAGACCGTGATCGGGACGTGCTGGCCGGCGATGCGGAAATCGAACTCCTCGATTGCGGTTCTGATGCGGTTCGCCGGGGTCATGGCGCCTTCCCCATCTTTCTCGGGACAGATGACGACGAACTCCTCGCCGCCATACCGCGCCGGGATGTCGACCTCGCGCACGCTCTTCTCGAGAAGCCGGGCGACGGTCTTGAGCACCCGATCGCCCTCGGGGTGGCCATAGGTGTCGTTGAACTTCTTGAAATGGTCGACGTCGAGAATGATGAGCGAAACGCGGCTCTCATAACGGTCTGCACGCTGGAGTTCCTCGTCGAGGCGCTGTTGAAAATATCTGTGGTTATATAATCTGGTCATCTCGTCGGTGACCGCATAGCGGTACAGCCGGGCGTTTTCGATCGCGATAGCGGCCTGGTTCGACAGGTTCAGAAACAGCTCGAAATCCTTCTTGCTGAAGCTGTGAGGAATCGACCGAGACACGTTCAGAACGCCGAGCAGCTTGTCCTTCGCTTTGAGCGGCACCGACATGAGCGTGCCGCGCTGGATGGCACCTTTCTTGATGGCGAGAAACGTGTGGTCGCTCTCGACATCCTCGACGAACAATGGCTGGCCGGACTCCACAACCCAGCCGGCGACCGGCTCGCCAATGCCGATGCGGGTCTCTTTCTGCACGTCTTCGGCAAGACCAATGGCGACGCCGATCGACAGAGTTTTCTCGGCGTCGTCCACGAGCATGAGCGAGCCCTTTTCCGCCTTGATGACGCGGACGACCGTCTCGAGAATCATGTGCTGGAGCTGGGTGAAGTCGAGAATCGAGCTGATGGCCTTTCCGACCTCGTAGAGCGTGGACAGCTGAGTGATGCGGTAGTCGAGGTCCGCCTTGGTCTGGCGCAGGTTCACCCGCATCTCGTCGAATGTCGAGGTCAGTTCCCCGATCTCGTCCTGGGAGTTCGGCGTGATCGAATGATCGAAATCGCCCCGACCGATGTGTCTGGCGCCTTCGATGAGGTTGAGCAGGGGCGCCACGAACGAGTTCGCGAGCAGAACCGCCAGTATGAGAGCCGCGAATGCGGTCAACATGAGAAGCCGGATGATGCGCTCGCGGAGCTCGTAGGCGGCCTTGAATGCTTCCCCCTCGGGGATCTGGAGAATGATGGTCCAGTTCGGGGCTTGGTAGAAGTCGAATTTCTTCAGGGAGATGGCCGTGATCAGGTAGCGCTCGTTCCCGATGGCGCGAACGCCGGAGACGTCGTTGTCGACAGCCTCGGTCGCGGAAATGGCAAGCGTTTTCACATCGTCCGACGAGCGGGCGATGACGGCGCCGGCTTCGTCGAGAACAAGGCCCTGTGACTTCGAGAGCTTGAGCGCGCTTTTGAGAAGGTCCTTGATGTAGATCAGGTCGACTTCGGCGATGAGAACGCCGATGACGCCCTTTTCCTGGCTCTTGATAACGGCTTCGAGCGTCATGCAGGGGTTTCCTTCCGGCGACGTGTAGACGTCCGAGAGGGAACCCTGGTAGGTGCGCTTGATGACATTGGTGAACCGCCAGTCGCCAGGAAGCGCGGCACCCTGATTCGTCGTGGCGATGATCTTCTTGTCCGAGTCGACCAGGTAGATCAGCTTGAAGAATGGGTAGTATTTCACGAGCGCCGCGAAGAAATCGCCGGCTTCGACGGGACGGAGGTTTTTGATCGTGTCGAGATCGGAGATCGACGTCAGGAGACGCCTCGTATACTCGAGATTCTCATAAATCCCGTGGGCGAGAACGTTCGAAACCTCCCGATGGCTTCGTGTCACTTCCTCGGTGATCACGCGCTTCTGCTCGTTGAACGCCTGCATGCCGAGGAACCCGACCGGAACAAGGGCTGTCAGCAGGACGATCAGGGTCAGTTTCAGACGTATGCCGAACGAGAAAAACCGGGAAAAGCTCATGATTTGTTCTCCGGTTCCCCGGAATACATTCCCAGCCGGGCCTTCAGAGATTGAATATTCTCATCTATTGAAGGGAAGGACGGTTCGATCCGTCTGACCCGTTCGAAGGCTCCGAGGGCGTCTTTGAGCCGGTCAAGCGTCAGGTAGAGGTTCCCGAGCTGGAATGATGCTTCGGCCGAATCGGGATGTTCCGCGATGACCGAGGTGAAGAGAGCGATCGCTTCATCGCTCTGTCCGAGGAAACCGAGGGCCTGCCCCTTGACGATCTGCGCCTGCAGTTCGCCCGGAACGACGGACAGCACCTTGTCCGCGAGCGAGAGGGCCTGGGCGAAATCGCCGTCGATCATGGCCGTGAGGGCAGCGGCGAGAATGTCGGACGGATACTCCGTCACGCGTTTGGCGACCTCGCGGGCGATCTGTGGCTGGTCAGCGGAGGAAATCTTCAAGAGGAACTCCTGTTCCTCGCAGCGACGCACTTCTATATCGACGACTTCGGAATACGTTGAATCGAGCTCTCCCAGCTTGAGAAGATGCTGTTTGGCCTTGGCGAACTGCCGCTCGTCGCGGTAGATGATCCCGAGGTTCTGATGGGCCTGGGCATGCGACGGATTCAACTGGAGGACTTTTTCGTAAAACGGAATGGACTCGCGGCGGCGGCCGATCTGGGCGAGCGCGACGGCGATGTTGAAGATGGCGTCGACGTCCCGCGGATTCGCCCGGATGACGGCGTCCCATTCGTGAATCGCTTCCTGCACGCGCCCGATCTTCATGAAGATCAGGCCGAGATTGAATCGTGAAAACGCGTGCTTCGGCTCGAGTTCGATCGCTTTTCGATAGGCATCGATCGCACCCGTGAGATTGTTCATCTTGTGGTGAAACACGCCTTTGGTCGAGTGAAAATCGGCGTTCTTGGGCTGCGCCGCGATGGCTTTTTCGATGTGCTCGAGCGCCTTGTCGTAGCGGCCGCGTTCGAAATGATCCATCGCGGCCTCGTAATAGCGCTGGGCGTATGTCGCGTTTCGGTCTGCCATGATCTCCCCTTGTCGGTTACGGGAGGTATTATAGTCGATCCGTTCTGCCCGCGCAAACATCGAACGCCGTGCGGCCGGCTTGAAGACTGGCGAAAAAGCCGGTATACTCTTCCCCATGATGCAATCTTCCGTTGAATCGACGGTTTCAATTCCTTCGCCGGCCGCAGAGGCCTCTGCAACGAGGCCCGGCGATGCGCGCGGATACGATGAAATGTGGGCTGGCGGCTGGATCTGTCTGCTCGTCACGGTGTATCTGTGCGGGGCGTTCCTCAACTCCCTGATGCGCTGGCTCGCGTACGGCGCCCTGTGGGACCTGACAGGTCTGGCCCTCTCCGGCGCACTCGCCTGGGCCGCCTACTACTGGACCATCTCCGAGTCCGCCCTCCAGCCTTTCGGGAAGCGCGTCGCGGCGGCCATTTGCCTGCTCGCCGCCTGGGCACTCGTTTTCCCTGCCCTGATGTGGTCCTGCGGCTTCCAGTAAGCCGGCTCCCAACTTTCGCTCCGGCTCAACGCTTCGTGGTGATAGTGAACCGCGAGACCAGCGAGTGGAGCTCATCCGCGAGACGCGCCAGGTCCTCGGTCGAACTCGAAATCTGAGAGACGGTCGTCGTCTGCTGTTCGACGGATGTCGCGACGATGCCGGTGCGTTCCGACGTCGCTTTCGTCAGCTTGGTGATGTCCTCGACAGTCCGGCTCATCAGGACGGAGTTCTGGGACTGTTCGGCTGAAATCTTGCTGATGTCGCGAATCTTCCGGTTCACGTCGTTGATATTGTCGATGATATTGTCAAGGCTCAGGCTCACGTCCCGGATGACCTTGATCCCTTCGTCGACACGGCTTCGTCCCATCTGCATCGAATCGGCGGCATTCTGCGTCTTGTTCAGGATATTCTCGATCCGTGTTCCGATGGCCTCGGCGGCTTCAGCCGACTCCTCGGCCAGTTTCCGGACCTCTTCGGCGACGACAGTGAAGCCTTTGCCCTGCTCGCCGGCGCGGGCAGCTTCGATCGCGGCGTTCAGGGCCAGCAGGTTCGTCTGGCTTGCGATCGCCGTGATCGTGTTCACGATCTCGTTGATCTGCTGAGATGCCGTGTTCAGATCGAGGATGACCTGGGTTGCGACATCGACGGACTCCTTGACGCGTCCGATCATCTCGACGGACTTCTTAACCGTGCCACCGCCTTTTTCGGCCGCTTCAGAGGTGGTGTTGGCCGAGATGACGGCCGTCTCGGCGAGCTGGGCGACCTGCTGCGCCGAAAGGGCGAAATGCTCGACCGAGGTCGACGTCGTTTCGAGATTCCCGGCGACCTCGACGGCCGACGTGTTGATCTCGTTCACGTTCTTGGAAATGTCGAGCAGCGTGGCCGCCGATTCGACGGAGGCCGAACTCAGCTGTTGCGAACTGGTCGCAAGATCGTTGCTGGTGCTGAGAACCTTCGAGATCATGTGACAGATGCCGCCCAGCATGCGATTGAAACTCTCGGCGAGCCGCTGGAACTCGTCGCGTGTGTTGATGTCGAGACGTGTTTCGAGCATGCCCTGCTCCGCTTCTCCCATCGCCTTGATGATGCGCTCGAGCGGGACTGATATACCGGTAGATATAAACCACGTGAACCCGACGGCGAACAGGATGATGAAGGCGGGAAGGATCCATTTCAGCCAATCGAGAGCCGCGAAGACGGTTTTCAGTTCGAGCTTGACCCGGCTTGCTTCGGTTACGCCGAAATAGTCGCCGATTTTTTTCGTCGAGACCTGGACCGCTTCGAGCTGCTCGCGAACGGCGAAGGAAACAGCGGTGAAGCTGGCTGGGGCCAGGGGGAGGGGCTCCTGGAACATGGCATCCGCAAGCTCGAATACCTGCGACATGCTTTTGAAAGCCTCTTCGGTGAAGACCAGAACCGGCCCGGCGGAGCTGTCGAGCTTCTGCGAAACGAGATCCCTGATCGCGTCCGCCCCTTGTACCGCCCGCTCGCGAGCATCCTTGAACGTCTTCACCATTTCCGGGTCCTGGCCCGTGTGCCCGATCTGCAGAAAGGCCAGCCCGGCGACGACCACGTCGCCCGTCCACTCCTGGGTCTTCGCCATGACGGGGATCTGACCGCCCTGCAACTGGTCGACTATATTGCGCAACCGCTGGAGAAGAAAGCCCGAGGAAAATACGACGGCGATGAAGATGACGAGGATGAAGAGAAATCCTCCGAGGATCTTCCGGCTGATGGAAAAGTTCTTCATGGTCGGCCGATCACTTTGTCGCCGGAAGGCGCAAGACTCGTGTCGAGCTGGAAATGCGGAACGAACAGGTCCTGGAAGAGGCTGATCGCATACTCGTCGGTCATGCCGGCCAGATAATCTACGAGCGTCCGTTTCAGGGACTGATTGGCCGGCGGCTGGTGCTTGAGCCGCGCATGGAGATCCTCGGGATGCGACAGGAACCAGTGCGCCATCTGTCTGAGCAGCTCCTTGGACTTCTCGACGGCGGAATCGATGCCGGGGCGGGGATACACCTTCGAGTAGAGAAACTCGCGGAGCTGTTCGGTGGCATCGGCGACGACCGGACTCATGGTGATGCCCTCGGTGTCGGCGCTCGACGCGATGATATCCTTCACCATCGTGTGAATGCGGACCGAATGACGTTCTCCGAGGAGATTGACGGGGTCCGGCGGAAGGTCTTCGCTCCGGATGACTCCGGCGCGGATCGCGTCGTCTATATCATGGTTTATATATGCAACGAGATCCGAAAGACGGACGATCTGCGCCTCCAGGGTGAGTGGGGCCTCAGGGCCGTTGAGGACGAGGGAACCCTTGCGCCCCTTGCTGTGTTTGCCGATGCCGTCGACGACTTCCGCCGTCAGGTTCAGACCCGCGCCGTTCTTCTCGAGAACGGTCACCACACGCACGCTGTGCGATGCATGGTGAAAGCCGGTCTCGCTGATCTCTGCCAGCACCTGTTCGCCCGCGTGGCCGAAGGGGGTGTGGCCGAGGTCGTGGCCGAACGCGATCGCCTCGGTCAGATTCTCGTTGAGACGCAGGCCGCGAGCAATGCTGCGCGCGATGCCGACGACCTCGAGCGTGTGTGTCAGGCGGGTCCGGAAATGGTCGTTCGTGGGAGAAAGAAATACCTGCGTCTTGTGCTTGAGCCGGCGGAACGACTCGCTGTGGATGATCCGATCGGTATCCCGCTGGAAGCAGGTCCGCATGAAGCACTCCTGTTCCGGAACGGCGCGTCCGCGGCTGTTGCGGGCGAGACAGGCGCGCGGACCGAGGGTCCGGGCCTCCTGCTCCTCCATCTGGCAGCGGATCGAGTCGTCGTGGATCGGGCTGTGGATCATGCCTTGTTTGAAAACGGCCTTCAAGAAACGTCAGGAAACGATGTCGAGAACCAGTGACTGCGGCTGGACCGGCTTCGATTCGAGGCGGAACGCGGCGCGGAGCCGCTCGAGCGCTTTCGTGTTGTCGCGATCGGGGTCGATGTGGACCTGGGCGAGTGGCTCGCCCTTTTTGACGCTGTCGCCGACATGCTTGACCAGTTCGAGGCCGACCGCCATGTCGATCTTCGACTCCTTGGTTTCGCGACCCGCGCCGAGCATCATCGCCGCGAGACCGATCTCCTCGCACTCGATCGCGGCGACATGGCCGTCGCGGTCCGAGGCGAGCGGGACGATCTTCTTTGCGGTCGGCAGCTTCTCGGGATGCTCGATCAGCGAGGCGTCGCCGCCCTGCATCTTCACCATCTCGACGAACTTGGCGAACGCCGCGCCCGATGAGAGAACGTCGGCAACCTTCGCTCCGGCTTCCGCCTGCGTCAGCTTCGAGCCGGGAGCCATGAGCAGCGCCTCGCGCGCCAGGGCCTTGACCAGTTCGACCAGGTCGGCGGGCCCCTTCCCGCGCAGGGTGTCGATCGCTTCCTTCACTTCGAGGGCGTTCCCGATCATGCGGCCGAGCGGTTCGTCCATGTTGGACAGCACCGCCGCGACCTTGCGGCCGGCCTGTTTGCCGATCTTGACCATCGTCTTCGCCAGTTCGCGCGCGTCGGGCAACGTCTTCATGAATGCGCCGCTGCCGACCTTGACGTCGAGCACGAGGCCCTGGTTGGCCACGGCGAGCTTCTTCGACATGATCGAGGCCGCGATCAGCGGGATCGAATCGACGGTCGCCGTGACGTCGCGAAGGGCATAGATTTTCTTGTCGGCCGGCACGAGGTTGCCCGTCTGGCCGACGATAGCTACGCCTATTTTATTCACGGCGTCGATGAATCGCTGCGAAGGCAGGTCGCAGCTGAAGCCCTTGATCGATTCGAGCTTGTCGATCGTGCCGCCGGTGTGGCCGAGACCCCGCCCCGACATCTTGGCGACCTTGAGGCCGAGCGCGGCCAGCACGGGACCCAGCACGAGGCTGGTCTTGTCGCCCACGCCGCCGGTCGAGTGCTTGTCGACCGTGAAGCCCTCGATGCCCTCGAG
Source organism: bacterium ADurb.Bin374 (assembly GCA_002068715.1). The sequence continues at coordinate 1,090 of MWAR01000151.1, read as the reverse complement.
CCCGATGAGATCGCCGCTCAGCCGCATGGAATCGGTGAGCCAGAAGGTTTCCTGCTCGTCCATCCCCTTGAAGAAAACGGCCATCAGGAACGCGGACATCTGGTAGTCCGGCAGGCTCCCGTTCACAAAACCGTCGACGACGAATTTCACTTCCTCGGCGGTCAGTTTCTTTCCGTCGCGCTTGCGCTTGATGACGTCATAGGCTCGCATCTCGATCTCCTCGGTTGCTCGTATTCCGGCTGATCAGCGGCGAATCCGGGCCAGCTTGATCTCGTTGACCATGTAGCAGCGCTCGAACAGTTGACAGTCACAACACTTCTGCTGCTGGTCGGGCTTGTCGATCTTCATCGAATCATACGTCATGCCCGTCTGGTTCCATTTGCCGAAATAATCCGTGCCAAAACATTTCGGAAGAGCGGTTGGTGTTGTCGGACCCGTCATTGGCGTTCTCCTGTCTTGCTGTTATCGATCACCTGCGCTCCGTCCCGGGACGGTGAAACCAAGGTCACGGGTGCGCGAACGCACATACGGCAGTTTGCGATGCCGTGAATATACCACAAGCACCAAGGAGCGTCCATGAAACTCTCTCTGGCCGGAAGGGAATGAGTCGACTCCGCTTGAACTGCGCCATCCGGGCGCCGCCGGCCCACTTCCTGCATCGTGCAGGTCGGGTCCGGCTGAACTGCGCCATCCGGGCGCCGCCGGCCCACTTCCTGCATCATGCAGGTCGGATGTTCTATCTCCCGGACAAGGCCAACTCTTTTTCCGCTTCTGCAAGGAGTTCCGGGGTGTTGAGATTACGTTTGATCCAGGGATCGTCCGTCAGAACGTGGGTGATCCGGTCCGGGTGACTCTGCAGCACGCGTTTCGCGCCGGCGTCGAGAGGGCCCGAGAGCAGTTCTTCGCGGGCCCAGGCCGGAAAATAGCTTGGGTGGCCGCGCCGTTCACCATCCGAGGGCGCGACGATCCTGCCGGACTCGGCCCCGATCGTCCCAAGAAGCGCTGTGAGCGTGGAAACGGCCACGAGCGGATGGTCGACCGGCCAGAGCAGGAAGCCTGTTTCCGCCGGTATTTCCGTCAGCGCAAGGCG
>MWAR01000150.1 GCA_002068715.1 bacterium ADurb.Bin374 | reverse complement strand
TCGACGACCACGCAGAACTGATCACGACGGCTTCCAGATACGCGAACTGCCTGAATTACAAGAATGATCCCGATCAGTTCGCCCGCGAGCTCCAGAAGGCCGGCTACGCCACCGATCCGGAATACGCCAACAAGCTGATCAGCATCATGCGCGCCAACAATTTGTACCAGTATGATAAATGAGCGGTTGGCTGTTGCCGACCGATGCCGGAATCAGGCGCTCAACAGATTCTGAAACTGTTCCAGAAATCTGGCCACATGCAACCCATCAACCAGGCCGTGGTGTACCTGGATGGAAACGGGAAGCGTCAGCTTCTCGCCATTCATCCCGGCTTTCCCGAACGTGATTCTCGGAATGGAATCCTGCGAGCGAAGCGATTTTGAATAGGTGAGCCCCGTGAAAGACTGCCAGGGGATGCTCGAGTAATAGATCTGGTCGGCCCGGTCGTTCTGGTCGAGACACATGCCCGAGCGCGCTTTCGTTTCTTCGATGCGTTTGACCGCTTCGCGGGCGAACGTTGGGAAGTCATCGAAAAACTCGATGAAACAACAGCCGAACGTTTCATCGGGGCGAAGCACCGTTGCAGACCCGTTTGTCCGGTCAAAGCAGACGACGTGCCCGTCGACGATGCGCAAACGCAGCTCTTCAACCCGGTTCGCCGCAATGAGAGATTTGTGAAGGCATCGCAGAAAGAAGGACTCCCCCGTCTGTTTTGCGGCTTGCCAGGTGCAGGTGCAATCCAATGCAGTGGACAATCCCCAATAGGGGTCATCAAGACTGCAGAAATGCCGGAAATGCTCTTTGCGTTTCCATGTCTCGAGATCGATGTTCTTCATCGTGTGTATACCCCCCACTATGGTCTCACATCACGCGCAATTTCCCGTCTTCCATTTCAAGCGTCCGGTCGAATACATCCAGGGCCCGGTGATCGTGGGTGACGACGATGACTCCGGCATGTTGCTCGTGGGCCACTTTGCGAAACAGCTCCATCACCTGCCGCCCGCGGACACTGTCCAGGGCGGCGGTCGGCTCGTCGGCCAGGATCAGGGCGGGGTGATTGCCCAGGGCTCTGGCCACGGCCACGCGCTGCTGCTCGCCGCCCGAAAGCATGACGGGAAGATGATCGCCGCGCCCGCCGATTCCCAGATACTCCAAAAGCTCCCTTGCCCGCGGCTTCGAGGCATGCGAAGGCTGGTCGTTGATTTCCATCCCGAGCCGGACGTTCTCCTCAGCCGTCAGAAATGGAATCAGGTTCGCTTTCTGGAACACGAATCCGAGGTGCTGCCGGCGGAACTGGCGCACGTCCACGAGACTTTCGTTGTTTTCGAACACGGTCTTCCCGAGAAGGACGAGTCGTCCTTTCACGGGGGCGCGGATCAGCCCCAGGAGGGTCAGCAGCGTCGATTTGCCCGCGCCGCTGGGGCCGAGCAGCGCCACGATTTCCCCCCGCCGTATCGTCATGCTGACGTCGCGGACCGCAACGACTTCGGTGTTCCCGCTGCCGTAGATCATCGTCAGGTTTTCGGCTTCCAGAACTATTTCGCTTTGATGTGATGTCTCGTTCATCCCAACACCTCGTTCGGTTCCACGCTCATGGCCTTCCAGATCCCGAGAAAACTCGCGGCGACGGAAATCGCCGCTACTATCCCGACCAGAAGCCACACGTCTTGCGTGATGATGAGCACGCGCCGGGGAAAGACCGGGAAAATCCATTGTCCTGCGAACCACGCGACCGCCAGGCCAAGCGTGCCGAGAAGCACGGCCTGCTGCAGAATCAATCCGAAGATGACATTGTTGCGCGCTCCCATCAGCTTGAGAAGGGCGATGTCATGGAGTTTGTCGACCGTCAGCGTGTAAAGAATCAACGCCATGATGATTCCCGAAACGATGAGGAGCAGCACCCGGAACAACCCGATCTGCCGCCGGGACCGGTCGACGATGCCGCCCAGCAGGAGCTCTCGCTGCCCTTCCGACGAATACACCGTGACATCGGGCCAGTGTTCGATGACGGACTGAACCGCTCTGGGATCGACACCGGGAAGAACCTTGACGAGAATCGCACTGACCGAGGGTGAACTGAACGCTGGAATCGCGGAGGACGGGCCGCCGCTGCGTTCGACGATGTTCGGCTGGGTGTGGCCGATCTCGAGCCGCTCGACCCGGCCGTTTCTGGCGGCGCGCTCCAGACGGACGGCTTCTCCGGAAAGGTCGAACTGTATGTTCTGGGCGTCCCGGCTCGTGAAAAAAGCCATGGCATCACCTGCCGACGAGGTCATGCCGCGTGTGATGCCGACCACCGTGTAGGTGTCTTTCGCCAGTTTGAGGCGGGTTCCGATGGGCAGCCCAAGCGACTCGTCCGCGAGCATTTCGAAACGGGATTTTTCCAGGGGTCGTCCGGCGATGATCGGAAGCCACCACCCCTTGTCCTTCGGCCACGCGAGGCCCTGCACGGTGACCCGCAGAGGCTTGCCGTCGCGCTCCCGCTGGATGATGGTCGAGATGAACGAGCGACTGTCCGAGACGCCGGGGACAGCCCGGACGCGGTCTTCCAGAGATGCCGGAAGCCGTGAGATTTCCGCGAACGGCCCCCGCGTGTCTTTCTGCACGACCCAGAGATCCGCGTCGATCCTGTCTATCAGAAGGATAGCGTCTTCCACCAGTCCGCGATAAATACCGCCCATTCCCATGGCGAGCATGAGCAGCAGGCCAATCCCGACGGTGGTGAGAATGAACCGGCCGAGGTTGTGGCGGATATCACGGATGGCGAGATTCAT
>MWAR01000149.1 GCA_002068715.1 bacterium ADurb.Bin374 | reverse complement strand
CGACGACGGATCCTGGTTCGCAAGACGGGCCGCCGCCGCCGGTTTGCGGTAGCGTCGGGCGTGTGCTAGGATACCCCCGAAAGGCGGTCACCCCGAATGCCCGGACTCACCCTGACGATTGAGAACAAGCCGAACTGCATCATCGTTCGACTCGACGGATACCTCGAAGGCGAGACCGGACAACAGCTCCAGCAGCTGCTGGAAGGGTTGCTCTGCCGTGGAACACGCGGCCTGGTGCTCGATTTTGCGAAGTGCACCGGCATAAATAGCCTCGGCGTTTCCTGCCTGCTCGAGATCGTGATCCGGATCGTCGAGGATTTCGGCGGGAAGCTGGTTCTCGTGGGACTGAACGAACTGCAGCGCAGGGTCATGGTCCTGTCGGGAATAATACCTATGGCTATATCAGCGCCGAACATCGACGAGGCGTGCCGTGTCGCCGGTGGCGTGGATGGCGGCTCGGGCGGCGACCGGTAGCTTCCGGACATCCGGATGAATGCCGAAGATGGTTCCCTCGCGGTCAGGCTTGCCCGATGGCTGGCCGTCTGCGTTTTTTTCTTCGCGTTTCCGCTGTTCCTGATCAATCTGGGCATCAGACACGCCTACGATCGGAACTGGAATCTCCATGCCGCGGCGGTCGCTCGGCGGACAGGCGACATCCTGGAGCGACTGCGCGCCAGGAGCGAAGAGACCTCCTTCGCCTACAGGGAACTGAAACGGTTGGGTGAACGGATCGACGCCTCGCCCGACCCGAAAAAAGCCGCCGCGGCTCTGTGCGGGATGCTGGAACGGGCGGCACCCGGACTGTTCGAGGTTTTCGTCGTCGATCACGAGAATACGGTCATCTGGCCGGCTCGGCTACCGATGGGAGTGTCGGCATACCAGATCCGGCAGTTGTGCCGGAATATGGGCAGTGATGGCAGCGGGTTCGTGAACAAGACGTTCCTGAAGAAAAATATCAGCCTTTATGCCTACTTCCTCAGCGACGCTCCGCCGTTTCTCGAACTCTCGGCAATGCCGATCCAGGAGCGCGTCGTGGAAGTCAATCCGACGGGCCATCATACGTATTTCGGCTACTGGTTCGGCCGTCGTGCCGGGCTTCTCGTGCTGATGAACAGGAACGCCTTGCACAGGTGGCAGTTCCAGAAACTGCTCATCGCGCAGGCGAATCGCAAAAAATCAGGGATCAGGTTCGGCATTTCCCGGTTTGGCGCTTCTTCAGCCGCTTCCGAAACTCGCGGGATCGAGCGACGCCGGGAAGCGCTGGCATGGCTCGAGGATTCGTCTGAAGACGCCTGGTGCATACGTGATAACCGGCTGTACATGAGGCTTCCCCTCGACATGAGCTGGCGGCTCTGGGGTGAGGCGATTCTCGACGTTGCCCAACGGGGCGATGTCGTGCTGGCGCGAAGTTTCGCGTTGTCCGCGATGCTGCTCCTGTGCCTTTCCGGCATCAGTTTTGGCCTGTTCGTGGCCGGATGGACGGTGCCCATCGCCCTCCGGCTCAGGCTAATGGTGCTGTTCACGATGGCGACGGGGCTTCCGTTGTCTGGTCTTGCCGTCATCGGCTCCGACAATCTCCAGAAAACCCGGGACGTCCTGGTCGAATCCGGACGGCGCCAGCTCCAGGAAAGCCTGCGTGCCGTCGAAGGTGGCTTCATTCGGTTTGGGCGGGGCTATGCCGCCCGCATGACGCGGCTCCGGGACGAGTGCTACCTGCCAGGAAAGGCGTTCGACGTTCAGCGTTTTGCCCGTAGGCTTGGAGCGTTATCGAACGAACTGCAGGCGAACACCCCCGTCGTCATCATGAAGTCGGGGTCGATGATCCGGCCGATCCCGCTGTCGGATCACGGAGGCGAACGGGAGACGTTGCTCGAGGCCATCGGCACCGAATTGATACGCAGATACAACCGTGCCGTGGGAATCCGCGAGGAAGAGAAGGAGAAGATCGTCTTTGCCTCTCTCATTCTGGATGACCGGACTGCGCTCAGAATGATGACGGGCGTCATCCGCGCGCGCGGCCAGGTGTCGCATCTCAACTACGGTGACGGGGACAAGTTCATGTACATGAACTTCATCCTCAACGCCTCCGGAGGTGCTGCAGGAGCCTTTTTTCTCACATGGACCCCCAGGGATCTCGCATACAGGTATCTGCACGAGAATGTCCTTCATCGCCAGCGCCTCGTCGCGCACAGCCGGTTGTTCGCCGTTCACGACTGGGAAAAAAGCCGGACGATTCCCGGCGAAGCTCATGACATCCCCTGGCTGAAACGATTCGTTGAGCGCCTTCGTTCCAGGCGCACTGAATTATACGAAGAAATACATTTCGACGGAAATCGATGGCTCGTCGGTGGAATTCCAGGCCGTGATCTTGCGGAATACTCGCTCGTACAGGCTTTGCCGCTCGACCGGCTGACGGAGTCCGTGGACGGTCTGCGCTCGGATCTGATGTGGGGCGGGGCGCTCTGCGTCCTCCTTTCGCTCGGCGTCGCCGCTGCGCTCGCGCGGCAGATCCTGCAGCCTGTCGCCGTGCTTACCTCTGGCGTCGATGCGATGCGTAACGGGCGCTATAAAACTAGACTGCCGGTGCTAGATCAGGATGAATTCGGCTCTCTGACCGTCTCGTTCAACCAGGCGCTGGAACGTCTCGAAGAACTATCGACAGCGAAAGCCTTTCAGGAGCGTTTGTTCCCCGCCGATTCCCTGCAAACCGGCGCTTCGTCCGTGACGGGCATCTGCCAGACGGCAACCGAGCTCGGCGGCGATTACTTCGATTACTTCGATATCGGAGGCGGACGCATCGTGATTCTGATCGGTGACGTCGCCGGTCACGGTGCGGGGTCGGCCCTCCTCATGGCGATGGCGAAGGGGTTCGTATCGGTGGAAAGCCGGCGCGACCCCGACCCGGCCCGCGTCCTGACAGGGCTCAACGAGATGATCTTCACCGCCATGAGTCGCCGGCTCATGATGTCGATGTCCTACGGCCTGCTTCAGGTCGAAACGGGCCTGCTCAGGATCGCCAACGCGGGACACTGCCCGCCGATGCTCGTCAGGAAAGGCACGCAGGCGGCCTCCGAAATAGCAACCGCTTTCGGATACCCGCTCGGAACTCGGCGAAATGCCGCCTATCGGTGCGAGGAAATCCGACTCGAGCCCGGGGATCGCGTCTGGTTCTTTACTGACGGTTTCCCGGAAACCATGGGGGTGGCCGGGGAGCCGATCGGATATCCGGCCCTGGCCTCAATCATCGCGAGGGTGGAGGGAGCCGACGGCAGGTCGCGATGCCGGGAGCTGCATCGCGCCTGCGCTGCCTACCGGGCCGGGAAACCTCAGACGGACGACATGACGTGCATCCTGCTGGAGTATCGAACGGACGCCTGATGCTTACCAGCCGAGAAATTTCGCGCATGCGAGCATAAAAATCGCGACGACGGCGAAGATGAGCTTGGATTTGAGTTCGTTCGGATCCTGCTGGTTCGTATCGTTGTCTGACATCGTGAACCTCCATACACGCAAAATCCGCAGATGCGCGCTTGAAGGCGCGACCATCCGCGTCATACGGAGACAGCTGTTTCGGTACAAAACAAAGCCGCCGTCCGCTTGATGCGAATGGCGGCCCGACCATTCAAACAACCTTCGGATACGAATCCGAACCCTTCTCTTTGAGTGTAACGCAAACCATTCGCCGACGCAAGAGGAGCCTGCCGTGCCTCTTGCGTCGGATGAAAAATAGTATGCTGACTACGATAGAATGACAAACCGTCCGTTCGCCCTGAACTTGCCGAAGAGCGAGAACTTCTTCTGCTGCGACAAGCCCAGCACGAACGGGAGCTAGAAACAGGTCATGAGGAAAACGTTTCGAGACGTTCGATCACCGATCGGGTGATCCAGGCCGGGGTCGATGCCCCGGCCGTGACGCCGGCGGTTTCCGCGCCCCGGAAAAAAGAGGGGTCGAGTTCATCGGCCGTTTCGATATGGATGGTGCGTACGCCTCGTGCTTCCGCTATCTCGGCGAGCCGGCGCGTATTCGCGCTGTCCCGGCCGCCGACGACGACCATGACGTCCACCTCGGACGCGAGCCGCTCCACCTCGGCCTGGCGGTTGGATGTCGCCTTGCAGATCGACTGAACGATGCGACAGTCGGAAATACGTTCCGAAACAGCCTTTGCGATCAGGTCGTACTGCTTTTCGTGGAACGTCGTCTGGGCGATGACGATAGCTTTTGGTACCTCCGGTAGTAACGCAACCTCTTCGACCGACGAGATCACCTGGTGGTTACCGGGTGCGAAGCTTTGCAAGCTCAGAATCTCGGGATGGCGGGGGTCGCCGACGATGACGACGAAATAGCCCTCTTCGGATGCCCTCTTGATGCGGTTCTGGCTTGAGACCACGTGCGGGCACGTGGCGTCGACGATCGTCAGGCCGCGCGCGCGCATTTCCCCGATCTCCTCGATGGGCATGCCGTGAGCGCGGATGATCATCGTGCCTTCTGCCACCGGCCGCCAGTCGGCGATACTTCGGATGCCCTTGCTTTCGAGTTCCGCCACGGCCTGCGGATTATGGATCAGAGGGCCGCATGTGTGGATCGGCTTCCCGTCAGTCGTAGTCTCGGCCGTGCGCAGCGCCATGTCGATGGCCCTCTGCACGCCCATGCAGAACCCCGCCGTCTTCGCGAGCTTGATGCGCATCCTTTCTCCGCTTCCTTCCGGTGAGATGTCACATCATAGCCGTTCCCGTCTACCCTGTGCAACCCGTATCATTTCTGGCGATTGGCGGGAGAACGAGGTATACTTGCGAAAAGATTGCATACTGGAGAGGATATGGCGCATCATACGATGAAAGGGGCATATGCGCGCCTGAGCGAGCGCCTGAACAGGCATCCGCAGGGCGCGCCGCCGTCTGATCTGCTGGCCGCCATTCTGCGCATGCTCGTATCGGAGCGCGAAGCGGAACTTATCTCGCTTCTTCCGCTCAGGCCATTCACGGCTGCGGCCGCGGCCAGGCGCTGGAACATGGACGAGGCGAGCGCTGTCGGCGTGCTGAACGAGCTGGCGCATCGCGCCCTGCTGGTCGACGTCCCAGGGCCCGACGGCTTCGTGTATATCCTGCCGCCTCCGATGGCGGGCTTTTTCGAGTTTTCCCTGATGCGGGTCAGGGATGACCTAGACCAGAAGGTGCTCAGCGAGCTGTTCTACCAGTATATCAACGTCGAGGACGAGTTCATCAGGAACCTCATTGCCGGCGGAACCACGCATATCGGCCGGGTCTTCGTCGATGAGGGGGCCCTTCCGGCGGACCCGACCCGCACGATGCGGGAAGTGGGCCGGCGGCGCCCGGATGGCGCAGTCCAGCCGGACCCGACCCGCACGATGCGGGAAGTGGGCCGGCGGCGCCCGGATGGCGCAGTCCAGCCGGACCCGACCTTGCAGATTCTCGACTGGGAGCGGACAACCCGTATCATTGCCGATGCCACGGCGGCTGCGCTTGGCACCTGCTACTGCCGGCACAAGATGGAGCATGTCGGAAAGGCCTGCGATGCGCCTCAGGAAACCTGCCTGACGCTGAACATGGTCGCCGACTCGCTGGTCCGTCACGGTCATGCGAAGGCGATATCGAAAGACGAAGCCATGCGTGTCGTCGAGATCAGCCGTGAGCATCACCTGGTCCAGTTCGGCGAGAACGTACGTACCGGGGTGAACTTCATCTGCAACTGCTGCGGCTGCTGCTGTGAAGCGCTGGTCGGATTCAAAAAATTCTCGACGCTCAAACCGATCCATCCGGCGCCGTTCCTTCCCGAACCGGCGGGGGAAGGCTTGTGCCGGGCTTGCGGGCGATGCGCGAAGCTCTGCCCGGTGAACGCCTGGACGATACAGGATGGCCGGCCTCGCCTGAATGCCGATCTCTGCCTTGGCTGCGGCGTCTGCGTGCGCGGCTGCCCATTTGGTGCGTTGCGCCTGTCCAGACATGAGCGCGGACCAATCACACCGGTGGATACCGCCGAACGGGTTGTCCGCATGGCCGTCGAGCGCGGAAAGCTGCAGAACTTCATCTTCGACAACCAGCTGCAGTTCAGCCACCGTGCGATGGCCGCCCTGATAGGCGCTGTTCTGCGCCTGCCGCCGGTGAAGCGCGCTCTGGCAACGAGCCAGCTCGGCTCCGCCTATATCGACCGCCTCGTCGAGCTCTCCCGCATCCCCGAAAAAGAGTGAGAGAGGCCTCCCTCGTTCAAACTTCCTTCATCGCTCCGGATCTGATCCAGTCGGCGAGCCGGCGCATGCCCTCCTCGATCCCGATACGGGGCTCGTAGCCGAGGTCGCGGCGGGCGGCGGTCAGGTCGAACCAGTGGGCGGTCGACATCTCGCGTGCCATGAACCGGGTCAGCCGCGGCTCGCCGTTCAACCGGAAAAGACCGTAAGCGAGTTCCATCGCTCCGCCGATCAGCCATCCAATAGTTGGTGATATGGAACGCGTCAGCGGCGGCAGGCCCGCGGCGCCGATCATCATGTTAACGACGTCCCACAGCGGCCGTGGATCGCCGTTCGAGATGAAATACGCCTTTCCGGCGATCGGCGAGCCCGGTTCGAGCCGCTCCGCCGCGAGAATGTGGGCGTCGGCGGCGTTATCGACGTAGACCGTGTCGACCTTGTTTTTATTGTCGCCGATCATCATCAGACGGCCGGCTTTCGCCGCCGCGACCATGCGGGGCGCGAGATGGTTGTCGCCGGGACCCCAGATCAGGTGCGGCCTCAGCGAAACCGTGGCGAGCTTGGGACCGTTCGCAGCTAGCACGAGCTTTTCGGCGATCGCCTTCGTCTTCGGATAGTGCGTTTCATAGTGGTCGGAATATGGAACCGACTCGTTCGCGTTTTCCATGTCGTTGCCGTCGAAAACGACGCTCGGCGAACTGGTATAGACCAGACGCCGGATGCCGAGCTGCCTGCAGGCCTCGACGACATTCGTCGTGCCGACGACGTTGGGCTTGTAATACTCGTCATACGAGCCCCAGATGCCGGGCTTCGAGGCGACATGAAACACGAGGTCGCAGCCCCGGCATGCCTCGAGTACGGCGGCCGGGTCGGCAAGATCGCCGTTCACGCACTCGATTCCCAGCTGTTCGAGTTCCGGATACCGGCCCCGCGAAAAGCTGCGCACCGGCAACCCGCGTTCGCGGAGCATCTTGACGAGCACCTTTCCCAGAAAACCGCCGCCTCCGGTGACGAGAATGCGTTTGCAGTTCTTCAGTCCGGGGTCGGCGATGCTGACGTCACTCATCTTATCCTCCAATCCGGTTCAGTTCTGTATGCGCTCGGCCGCCCACGTGGACAACTGTTCGCGTCCGATCTTGGCGTTGTGTCGGACATCTACCGGAAAGGCCGGGTGGAAGAGAATGCGGACGATGTCCCGGGTGTGCTCGCGTGCGGCGCCGAGCGCCCGTAATTCCGTTGCCAGAGCCGTTTCATCGACGGTGCCGGCGTTTTTCTCGAGTTCGACGCAGAGGACGGGGGTCTGGCTGCCGCGCGGGCCGGTGCCGACCAGGGCCGTGCGGAACACCTTCGGGTGCTGATTGAATACCGCCTCGCATGGAATGGTGAACAGCGTGCGGCTGCCGGTCTCGACGCGATGCGCCTTCCTGCCGCAGAACCAGAGCCTGCCGGAGGCGTCGATGCGGCCGCAGTCGCCCATGCGGTGCCAGATCGTTCCGTCGGCGGCACGGATCTTCGCCAGCGCCGTCGCCTCGGGGCGCTTGTAATACTCGCTGGTGACGATCGGGCCGCTCACGGCTATCTCGCCGATCTCGCCGGTCGCCAGCACGAGGTCGTCAGACCAGGCCGGAATCGGATCGTCGGTGATCCGGATGATGCGGACTGTGACCTCGGGAACGGGGCGTCCGACGCAGGTACCGCCGCCACGCGCGGTTTCGGCCGCCGTCTCGCCGAGAATCTCGTGGCTGCCGATGCTGCTGACGGGAAGCGACTCGGTCGCGCCATAGGGCGTGTGGATCTGGGTCGATTCGGGAAGCATCTTCTGGAAGCGTGCCAGGACGTCGTTGCGGGCCGGTGCGCCGCAGGAGATGACCGTGCGGAGTGTCGGAAGCTTGATGCCGTGCGCTTCCCCGTAGCGGCTCAGGGTGTTGACTAGGGCGGGCGATCCGAACATCACGGTCGCGCCGTTATTCTCGATCGCCTCGATCAGCTTCACCGGATCGGCCTGGGCGGGCTTGGTCGCGTCCATGTCGGGGACGACGACCGTCGTGCCGAGGCAGACGTCGAGAAGAGCGAACAGCGGGAAAGTGGCGAGGTCGACGTCGTGCTCGTCGAACCGGTACAGTTCCTGGATGAACCGTACCTGGTGGGTCAGGATGTTGTGCGTGTAGACGGCGCCCTTCGAGATGCCGGTGCTGCCGCTCGTGAAGAAGATCGCGCCCATCTCGTCGCCCATGTCTTCGAGAGGGAATGGTGCCGCGTCGGCGTCGCGGACCTGCGCTAGCGTGCGGCCGCCCCAGAAGAGTCGCGTCCCTTTCGTCACGCAGATGCGGATCGAGGCGGGCGACCAGCGCAGGATTTTGCGGGCCGCGTGCGCCTTCGTGACGCCGATGAACGCTTCGGGCGCGGCTTCGCCGAGACATTTGCCGAGATTGTGGATGCCGATGCCCGGGTCGATCAGCACGGCCACCGCGCCGAGCTTGAACAGGGCGAACGTGACCGCGAAGAACTCGAGGCTCGGCGTCAACATCAGTGCCGTCCGCATGCCGCGCCGGACGCCCAGTTTCTGCAGACCGCGCGCGTACCGGTTGCTTTCCTCTTCGAGCTGCCGGAACGTCAGGTGGGTGTAGGAAACCCGGCCGTCACCGTCGCGCCCGTGCGGGAAAACCACCGCCCGTTTGCTCGGAAGCCGTTCCGCCCAGTGCCGGACGTATGTCGCAATGTTAACGGGAATGATACCAGTATTCATATAATAATCTTTGCTATATCGATCGCATCAGTGCGTGTAATCGAGAATTTTCACGGGCTTGTCGAGGTTTTCCCCGACGGTTTCGATGATCTCCGCGTAGTGCGGGCAGGGAAAACCGATTGGGGTGCCGCGCTTCATGCAGGATGCGAAAGCGATGGCTTCGACTCCACGCTCGATCATCATGTTCACCCGGGGAACGACGTTCTTGCCGGGACAGCCGCCGCAGGAAACGAATCCGGCGATCTCGCACGGTCCGGTTTCCTCGAACGCGCCTTTTCCACGGGCGGCGAAAACGAAACAGGCCGAGCCCGGGCACATGCTTTCCGTCTGCTGACAGCGGATGATGCCGACCTTCATGGGGTCAGGCCGGATGTCTGGTGAAAAAGTCGCGCATCAGGCCGATGACCTTTTCGCCGACGTCTTCCAGCAGGTAATGGCCGGCTTCGGAGAATGAGTGAACTTCGGCCTGAGGGAGATGCTTGCGCCAGGTGTTGTAAAAGGCCCGTCGGAAGATGAAATCGCGTTGGCCCCAGCAGATGAGCGCCGGTGTCTTCCGGAACTGCGCGAGGCCGCTTTCGATCTGCTTGATCGTGCCCCACGAAAGGTCGCCCGGCCTGAGCGGGATGTCCTGGACGAAATGGGTCGTCGCGACGCGATTCGCCCACGAGTCGTACGGGCCGGTGAAAGCCCGCTGCAGCTCCTCGCTGAGCGGGGTTCGGGTGCAGGTGCGGGCCGCGATCTCGGCGAACGCGTTGAAGCCGCGGTTGAGCCACTCCCCGAGTCGGCTGTTGCGGAAAATCCAGAGGGGCCAGGGGAATTCCATTTCGTCGGGCAGCGGGAAGCCACCGGTGTTCATCAGCACAAGGCGTTTCACCTGCAGGGCATGCCGGTTCGCGAAGCCCATACCGATCGCGCCTCCCCAGTCGTGCAGCACGAGGGTGATCGGCTGCGTGATGCCCAGATGGGCGATCAGCGCCTCGAGATCGCGGATGCGCTGCTCGAGCGTGTAGGAATATCGCTTCGCTTCCGGCTTGTCGGACAACCCGCAGCCGATGTGGTCGGGGACGATTACCCGATGGTCGTGCCGAAAAGCGGGGACAAGCGCCCGGAACAGGAACGACCAGGACGGGTTGCCGTGCACCATGACGATCGGCGGGCCTTCGCCCTCGTCGAGATAATGCTGCCGGATGCCGTTGTTCTCGAACCAGTTGCTCTTGAACGGATACAGATGACGGAAATCTTCTATATTAAAGGGTTTATAATCATTCATATGGTTCGTCAGTTACCAGCGCCAGCCCAGCATCATGCTGTTCAGGCCGCTTCCGATGCCGATGAAGGAGACCTTCATGCCTGGGTTCAGGACGCCCCGCTCCATTGCGATGGCGGCCGTCACCGGCAGGGAGACGGTACCCATGTTGCCGAGGTAGGGGAAGGTCGAAAAATCCTTGTCGATCGTGAGTCCGAGCCCCTGGAGGATCGCGTCGCGGTTGGCGGAGGCGACCTGGTGGGAGATCAGCCGGTCGACCTCGCCGGCCGCCCAGTTCATCTCGGAATAGAACGCCTTGCCGATGCGCGAAATGAGCTCGCTGCCGTGCTTGAGAAGGCCGATCGCGTTCGTCTCCATGATCTGCGGAGCGCGCGGCGGAACATGCGTGTCGGCGCCCCAGCGGCACATGCGGTGGTGTTCGGGGGCGCCCATGGTGACGGCGCCGAGCAGCTGAGGCCGGCCGGGGCCGTACGAGCCGTCACTGAGGACGACGCCGACCGCGCCCGAACCGCCGGTGAGCGTGGCGAGCGCGCCCTTGAAGAACTCCATCGTGCCCTCGGCGAGCATGCGGTCCATCATGATCGTCGTGATCTCACGCGCTGTCTCGCAGGCGACGACGATGCCGGCCTTGATCTGGCCAAGCTCGATGCGATTCGCCACGTCGATGATGCCGGTCATGACGCCCAGGCAGGCGTTCGATACATCGTGAATCACCGTCGAGGCCTTGACGCCGAGCTGCGCCGCGACGCCGCAGGCTGTCGCCGGCTCGAAGTTGTCGCGGCAGACGCCGCCGTACACGACGGCCCCGATGTCCTCCTCGGGAATGCCCGAATCGGCGATCGCTTTCTGCGCGGCCTTCGCGGCGCCGTCGGAGTTGAGGTGGCCGGGGTCCCACCAGCGCCGTTCACGGATTCCCGTCAGGGCTTCGAGTTGGCCGGGTTGGAGGAACAGTTTCTTGTACAGCGGTGAAAGCCGTTCCTCGATCCAGGTCGAGGTGATGATGTTGTGCGGCAGCTCGTAGCCGATCGATTCGAGAAACACGCGGCTGAATTTCATGGGGTGACGAAAATGCCTTTCTGAAGGCCTCGCGACTGGTGCCTCGCGGACCTCAGAGGCCCGGAACCAACCGGATGGCGAATTCCCTCATGTTATATATCACGCGGCCGTCGACGTGCAAGTATCCTGAACCGCGAACTAGCCGCTGCTCGTCGTCGAACGCGTCGATCACGGCTTCCACCGTCACCAGGTTGTTCGTCGGGATGATCTGGCCTCGATACGACCAGGAGTGGCGCGCGCCCGTCGCGAACGACTCGAAATGCCACGGCCCGGCCGGAAGCGTATCCTTCCAGCGGTGCAGGGCCGCGGCCTTGAGCAGCTGCATGAAGGCTTCCAGCCCGAGCGAGCCGGGAATGACCGGATCCTGGTAGAAGTGGGCCTTGAAGAACCATTCGCCGGGATCGACCCGCTTCGTACCACGCAGGAAACCCAGGCCCTTCGGCCCGCCGTCCGGCACGAACAGGTCGATCGAGTCGAGCATGCGGTAGGAACGCGCGGGAAGGGCGAGACCGTCTTCCGGCGGCTGATGCGCGTCTCCGGGGTGCAGCGGAGCACTGTCCGGCCAGTCGGGCGGGGAAACATGGCGGCTCGTTTCCGCCGCGGTCGGGGTGTACAACTGCGCCCCACGGATGCCGACCTGGTTGGCAAGGGCCTCCTCTGTGAAGAAGCCGAACACCGTGTCGCCTTCGTAGACCGTCCGGCCCTGGCGGGTGACCTTGAAGGTGTAGCCCTGGATGATCATGCCGCCGGACTGGGCGACCTTGGTGACCGCGATGTCGGCGGTGAGCGTGCCGGCGTCGCGCCGCAGATCCTCGTGCAGGATGGCGTTGCCGTCGAGGTTACGGAAATGCAGGTTCTCGCGGCTCGTCATGGCCGAGCCCATGTAGGCGGCGAGCCAGCCGCAGATCTGGAGCGGGAACTCGAGAATGACCGAGAACGGCATGCTGTTCTGCCGGTTCGCCCGGAAATACCAGGCGTCGGCTGGCACGTCATACTGGCCCTGGACCGTGCCGCCGGGCACCATCTGGAGCGCCGGCGCCTTCAGGGCTGTGATGCGGTCGAGGAACAGATAGGGCGGGCCGGGCAGGCGCGCCAGGAACCGGTTCGCGTCGAACTCGCGGTAGGCGTCGCCGAAACAGAGAGAGGGCTTGCCGACCGCGTATTCGAGGATCTGTTGTGCCGTGAAAAGTTCGCGGACCGGCGCCGCGACGTTCGGCAGAGACGGCGTGAACGCCGTGGCGGCCCGCTTCGCGGCCCAGATCGCCTCGACCCGCTCCCGATTCGTGTTGGTAAGGCGGATGGACATGTCGAGGCACTGGACGATCATGCGACCGTCGGCGAACATCAGCGCGTCGGCGAGTGCGTAGGGCTCCGGGTCGTAGCCGATCTCCTTGATCGTGATCTCGTACAGCGCCTTCTTCGCGCCGGGAATGACCTGGCCGCGGCAACGCAGGCGGCTGCGCACTTCCGGAATCGGCTCGAAGCTGCTCTCCGGCGACTCGGCGAGCCAGCCCATGCGCAGGAGATACACGCGCATCGACTGCATGCACGACTCGTACATCAGCGTGCCGGGCATGACCTGGTCGTCTATGAAATGACTCGTCAGGAACCACGCGTCCTTCGGGATGTCGATCTCGGCCTTGATCAGGCCGCGACCGAACCGGCCGCCCTTCGGATCGATCAGCGTGACGCGGTCGATCATCGCCAGCTTGCCCGCCGGCAGTGTCTGCGGATTGCGGATGGGAAGATTCGCGAAGTCGGGCCCGAACGCGGCCGCGAGGTCACCCCGGCGGAG
>MWAR01000148.1 GCA_002068715.1 bacterium ADurb.Bin374 | reverse complement strand
CCGCCTCTCGACAGGGCGGGCCTCGAACAGGCGGCCATGATGGCCGAGGAAGCCGTGCGTACAAGCGAAGAGGTCATGAAAAATCGAGAGTGGTATTATTTGCTGAAATATTTGAAGCAGGAACAGACCGCCGGCCGCGATACCTCGCCAGGCGTCGTCGTCGACGTCGGCAGCAACGATCTGACGGTGTATGTCGAGCAGACGGCCGATTTCCGGCATACGAGAAAGCCGTCGTTCGACGTGATGCCGGGACAGCGTCTGACTGTTCGGTTCCGGCAGATCGACCCGTTCGACGGCGTCCTCCGGATCGAACTGGAGCAGTTGCATGAGACCCCCTGAAACGAAGGATGCGCGGCGCCGCACGTTTCCGATGCTTGCCCTCACCCTCGGCGATCCGTGCGGGATCGGGCCGGAAATCGTGGCGAAAGCCCTTCCCGCGCTTCCGGTCTCGCTCCTCGACAGGCTCGTCGTCGTCGGTCCGCGCGCAGCGATCGAGGCGGCGCATCGTGCCTCGCGCATCCCTCTTCCCGAATGGATCCCCGTCCATTCCGACGGCTCATTCGATCCCGCCGCTTCCGGCGTGAAACTTCTCGATACCGGCCAGGCAGGACCGTTCAGAGCCGGCGCGATCTGTCCCGAAGGCGGGGAAGCCGCCGTCGCCGCGATCGAAGCCGCGCACGATCTGTGCGACGCCGGCATCTTCGCCGGCATGGTCACCGGGCCGATCGGCAAGGAGGCCATACGACTGGCCGGTTCCCGGTTCTCAGGGCATACCGACATGCTGTGCGCGCTCGCCGGCGTGGCCGATACCCGTATGGCGATGGTCTGGGGCCGGTTCCGTGTCGCGATGACGACCCTGCACGTCGCCTGGCGCGACGTTCCGGCTCTGCTCACCGCCGATTCGGTGTACGAGACGATCAGGCTCGCGCATGAGGCCGCCGTGACGAAGCGGGTTCCGTATCCCTGCATCCGGGTCGCCGGACTGAACCCGCATGCGGGCGAGCACGGCCTGTTCGGTGATGAAGAACAGAAAACAATATTACCAGCTATAAAAAGAATTCGCCGCGTGAACCCGAACGTCGAAGGCCCCATTCCCGCCGACAGCCTTTTCAAGGCCGAATACAGGCGCACGACCGATTATTTCGTCGCCCAGACCCACGACCAGGGACTGATCGCGATCAAGGCCCTCGGCGGCATCCGATGCGTGAACGTGACGCTCGGCCTGCCGTACGTGCGCACCTCCGTCGGACACGGCACCGCCTACGACATCGCCGGCCGAGGCATCGCCGATCATCGCGGTCTCATCGCCGCCATCAGGGAAGCGGTTCGGCTGACGAAATCCGAAGGAATCCGCGCCCAATCTTCCAGGGAAAACAAAAAGCGGTGACACTTCTCGACGGACTCGTCTTTCTTCTGCTGCTGTGCGGTTCGGCTTTTTTTTCCGGGTCTGAAACCGCCCTGACCTCGGTCTCCGACGTCGGTCTGGCTTCCCTGAGCGACAAGGGAGACCGCCGGGCGAAAATGGCGCTTTCGCTGATCGCTTCCCGCGGCACGGTCATCGGGGCTCTGCTGATCGGCAACAACATCGTCAACACCCTGCTGGCCGTCTATGCGGCGACGGTCTTCGACTCGATGATCCTCAACTCCCCGCTTCCAGCCTGGATGGCGCCGGTTGCCGCGTCGGTTCTCTCGATCACCGTCCTGCTGATCGGCGGCGAGGTACTCCCAAAAAATATCGCCATTCGCTTCAATGAGCGAATATCCCTGTGGGTCGCGTATCCCTGTCACTATCTGGTGAAGATGCTGACGCCTATCCTGGCGGTCCTGAATCTCGTGAACCGCCTCGTTTTGCTCGTCATCGGCACTCCGAAGGACCGCACGGGACCCTCCGCCGACGAACTCCTGGCGATGGTCCGGATGAGCCAGAAGGCCGGCATCATCGATCCCATGGAGCGCGAGCTGATCGGCCGGTCGATGTTCCTGAACGAGACGATGGCGAGGGAGATCATGATCCATCGAACGCAGATGTGCGCGATTGCGGAAACGGCCTCGATGAATGAAGTTAAAGATATATATACAAAAGAATTATATACCCGCCTGCCGGTGTATCGAGAAAGCCTCGATCAGATCGTGGGTATTCTGAACATCAAAGAGGTCTTTCGATTCGATCATCTGCGTGAAACGTTCCGGATCCCCGACATGATGAGCCAGCCTATCTTCTTTCCCGAAACCGCCCGGATCGGCGTCATTTTCGACAAGATGCGCCAGAGCCGGACGCACCTGGCGGTGGTCGTCGACGAGTTTGGCACGACCTCGGGCATCATCACGCTCGAAGACATCGTCGAACAGATTTTCGGAGAGATCAGCGACGAGTATGACCAGGGTGCTGCCCGTATCCGCTGGGTGAGCCCGAGAGTGTTCGAGGCCGAGGGGCGCACGTCGATTTCCGAGATCCAGGCCGAACTCGCGAGTAAAAAGCTTCCCCAGTTGTCCGAAGAGGCTTGCGAAGATGTCGAGACGCTTGCCGGCATCGCGCTCCGGCAGACGGGGCGGATCCCCGCTTCCGGAGAGGCGTTCGTCTTCGAGGGATTCCGCTTCCAGGTTCGCAAGGCGACAGGACAGAAGATCCAGGTGATGTCGGTGCGGGTTCCCGATCCAGAACCGGAGCGCGATCGTGAGCGCACTGCCCGGCAACACCCGACCGGGCCTGAGGCCGCTCCCATGGATAACGCGTAACTGTATGCCCAGCCTGGTCCAGGGAAATGTCCGCACGACGCTGTTCCGCACGGCTTTTCCCATGCTGGCCGGCACCTTTGCGATGACCGCCTACAACTTCGCCGACACCTGGTTCGTGGCCGGACTTGGAACGCTGCCGCTCGCCGCGATGGGGTTCACATTTCCTGTCGTCATGCTGCTGACGTTCACGGCGGGTGGCATCGGCACTGGCGTCACGACGCTGACGTCACATGCGCTGGGCCGCCAGGACAGGGAAACGGCTTCCAGACTGGTTTCGCACGGGGTTCTTCTGACCATGTTCGTCGCGGGCATCCTGTCGGTTGCAGGCTACCTTAGCATCGTGCCCGTCTTCACGTGGCTCGGGGCCGATGCCGCGACGCTGCCGCTCATCGGTGAATACATGCGTACATGGTATCTCGGCGCCGTGACGATGGCGCTTCCCATGATGGGAAACGGCATCCTCATCTCGCTCGGTGATTCGAAAGCCGCGAGCAGCTTCATGCTCCTGGGACCGGCACTCAACGTCATTCTCGATCCGATCATGATCTTCGGGCTCCTCGGCTGTCCCGCCCTGGGAATGTTCGGCGCTTCTCTCGCGACCGTCCTTTCGCAGCTCGCTTCGACCGTGTGGCTCTTTCACCTGTTGTCCGTGAAACACCGTCTTCTTGATTTCCGGCTCTGGAGGGGTGGCGGGATCCTCGGTTCGTGGAGGCGGATTCTTGGTTTCGCTGTTCCAAGCATCATCAGCATGATGCTCATGCCCATCTCGTCGGCCGTCATCACCGGGCTCATCAGCCGTTTCGGGAACGAGGCGGTCGCCGCCTGTGGTGCCGCGAGCCGCATCGAGATGTTCGCGTTCGTCATTCCCATGGCGCTCGGAATCTCGCTGACCCCCTTCGTCAGCCAGAATTTCGGCGCCCACCGACCGGACCGGATCAAGGAGGCAAAGAGCCTTTCGACCCGGTTCGCTCTGGCATACGGCGCGATCATCGCGGCGGTTTTCAGTCTCGGGGCCCCGCTGCTCGCGGCAGTCTTCACGAACGACCCAAAGGTCGCTGAGATCCTGGTCTCCTATGTGCGCATCATTGCCTGGGGCTACGGCATGATGGAGGTCCACAGATACTGCGGCTTCATCCTCACGGGCATGCATCGTCCCGCCTCGGCGACGGCGCTGAATGCCCTCCGGATTCTCGTGTTGCTTCTGCCGCTGTCGTTTTTCGGGGCGTGGTACGGCGGCATCCGAGGCGTTTTCGCGGGCCGCCTGGCGACCGACCTGCTCGTCGGGAGTGTCGGACTGTTCTGGGTGACGAGGGTTGTGCGTTCCGTCCAACCGCAGGCTGCATAAATCGTGTAACGCGCCCACCGGACGGGATGGCGTGGAACACCGGCCTGATGCTGCCTTGCGGTGTCGACGTCAGCTGCAACTTGCCGGTATCGCCTTCGGTAGCCGATACTGGGAAGAGAGATTTTCACATCTGGAGGCACTCGTGAGGACACTCATCCGTTTTCTTCTGCTGGTAACCGTTTGTGCATTCCTGCTCCCGGCTGTTGCGGGAGCCGAGACGCTTACGCAGAGCTTCGACCACAAGCTCGGCATGAACCAGGCCGCGCAAAGCTGGGAACACCGCATCGATCTTCCCGATGCGATGGCCCAGAAGGGCATGTCATTCTTCCGGCGCGCGCTGACGCTGAGCGGCAAGCTCGTGATCGAGCGGGAAGAGCTGACCCCGACCTACTACTATGTTCGCGTCCATCTGCCGAAGGCGTTTCTCGGAAGCAAGGGCTCGCTGAACGTCCGGCTCGAAGCCGTCGAGAACATGCCCCCCTGCGCGCCGGTGGCCCGCCCGACCGGCCTCGCGCTCGCGAAGAACAGTGATCCGACCGCCCCGACCTTCACCTGGAACGGCCTCGGAAAATATGCCGCCGTTTCGCTGTACGACGTCACCGCGAACAGGAACGTCTTCGAGCGGATCGTGCTCGACGCCCGCTCCTACGGGATGGATGAAGGCCGCCTTCCGATCGGCCATCACTACAGGTGGGCCGTGTGCGAGAGCGACGAGTGCGCCCGCTACTCGCCCGAAGCGCAGGCCGGCTTCCGGCTCGAACTGCGCACCGAACGGTGCTGGACCTGCAACGGGTACGGCTGGGTCCGATGCAACACCTGCAATGGCACGGGCATCGTCGTGGTCCAGGGCCAGAACGGCCAGCCGGTCCAGACCATGTGCAGCTGGTGCCACGGCACCGGCCGCCAGACCTGCACGTTCTGCAACGGCACCGGTAGAATCGAGCGCCCGATCGCGATCCCCGAGTGAAAAAGGGACGAACCACAGAGATACTCCGTTGAAAAAACTCGGTTTCAGGGCCGCATCCGCAGATGGAGAGCAGATGAACGCAGATGAAAAACTGATAGGAACGAGCACCTGGAACCACCTGATGTTCCGTATGTGCCGAAAACTCCCTGAAAAGAGGATTTTCAGGATTTCATCTGCGGATCGGTTCTTGTAACGAACTCCACATCCCAGCCATGGAAACGTGGAAAAAGTATATATAGCATAAAGTTTATAGAACGATTCCTGAAATCGGTCGGCCCCCGGCAAAAAAACGGGGGCCGTTTTTTTCCTCGTGTGATATGCTTGCATCCATCGCCTTGGGCGGTCGAAGGACACGACACCGGGAGAAGAAAAATGACGTTCGAAGAACTGGCGAAGGAGCTGGAAGCGCTGTTCCCTGAAGGCTTTCAGAAGGTCGAATATGCCGATTTCAGGGAGCTGCGCTCGATGGATTTCCCGGATGACCTGAAGAAGTTCTATCGCAAGCACAATCCCGTCGTGCCCTTGGATATCGGCCGATTCAGGCTGCTGCCTCTTAAGAACCTTGTCGATCTCAACGTCTGGGATGAATACGGTGAGATATTATATGATCTCGGCCTGAGCATCGTCGGCGAGTCGGAAGAAGGTAACCTGTACTGCCTCGACATGGCCGGCGAGAACGCTTCGGGTGGCAATGACGTGCTGATTGCACCGCGCGACATCGATCTGACCGGAATCGATCTGAAAAAGGCGCGATCGAAGATGAAGTTCCAGGCATCGAGCATCGGGGAACTGCTCGCCAAAGAGATCGCTTTCCGCAAGAAGAAAAAAACCGCCCGGGGGTGATCCCAGGCGTGTCGCTGAAAATAACCGGGGGCGGTCCGATCGGACCGCCCCCGGCGCCGTTTGCGTTTGCGTCAGTAGTGATACTGCAGCTGGCCTTCGAGCCGGTAGTCGTAGCCGAAGAACATGTCGTTGCTGAGCGCGATCGGGGCCGCCAGCGTCAGGGCCATGCCTTCCTTCACGAAATACCGCAGGCCGAGCGTCAGATCGGTGCTGCGACCGTTGTTCACGCGATTGTAGGCGTTCACTTCACCCATGAACGAGAACGACTCGTTAGCGAGGTACTCGAACCCGACGTTCACGAAAACGCCCTCGTGGTCGGTGTTGCCGGAGCCCGCTTCATACCCGCAGTTCAGGTGGAAGTTGCCGCCTTCCTTGCGCTTGGTCGAGACGCCGCCGAACAGCTCCCAGGCGTTGTCGTTCTCGGTGTTGCCGATCGCGCGGTCGTTGGTCGGGAAGATGGCCCCGAAACCGAGGCAGGAGGCCATGTTTTCATTCTGGGAGGAGAACTTCAGGCGAAGGGAAGCATCGCCCATTCCCGAATCGGTGCCGTCGCGGAAGTTGTAGGTGATCGGGGCGTAGATGTCGTATGACTCGAACGGAAGCTGCATGCCGATTTCGAAGTCTTCGGCCGAGTAGGTCATGGCGATCGGGAACTGGTAGTAGTCACCGTCTTCACCGTTGACCAGCCGGGTGCCGTCGCGCTTGACGATCTTGTTCCAGATGACGCCGAACGCCGTCGAGAACTTGCCCTTCCCGAGCGGATAGGCGGCGATGGTGTGAACGAGGCCCGTCATACCGTCGAAGTTGACCATGCGCTTCGAGTCATCGGCTTTTTTCTCGGTGCCGGGCAGGATGACCGGCGGCAATCCCTTGTCGGAGTAGAGAACCTGATCGTTGCCGCCCGTGACGGGGGGCAGCTGGAGGGCCGGCGGCGTGACGGTCGGTGTTTCGATGGCCGGGGGTGCGTAGCTCCGGGCCTTGCGCTTCCGCTTCGTCACGGTCTTGCCGACGGACGGGATCACGATCTTGCGGCCGACTTTCAGCGACGCGGGGTTGCTGATGCCGTTCGCAGCAGCGATTTTTTTCCAGAATTTCGTCGAACCGTAGAACTTGCGCGAAATCGAGCCGAGCGTGTCGCCTTTCCGAATGGTGTAGCTCTGCGATCCGCCGGAGTTGCCGGACGAGACGGCCGGGGCCGACTCGTCCTCTTCCATGCCGTCGGCCTCGAAGGATGAGTCGGAGCCGTTCTCACCGGAGACGAACGCGATCGATTCGTCGGACGTGCCGTCGTTTCCGTTGATTCCCAGAGATGACGGA
>MWAR01000147.1 GCA_002068715.1 bacterium ADurb.Bin374 | reverse complement strand
GAATCTTGGGGCCTTTCTTCTGCGCGGGCCTTGAGACGGTCGATCTCGGAATCATCCCGAGACCAGGCCGGAGCTCCCGCGAATACCCCAAAAAATAGACACAAAACAAGGAGCGCCCTGGCAACGGGTGCCGTTCTCAACGGGAGATTCGATTGCTCGGAAAAAAAGAAAGCCATGCATGACTCCTCTGTGCCGATGATGAAATATTTTGGATCATATCATGAAACCCGTGGGTTTTCTGCGATTCGCTCCGGCCCTTGTCATTCGAGGCGGAAGGCGGCGATGTGGCGGGCTTTGCCCTTCACGAGAATTTCGCCGACTGGCGACATGCTCCTGCCGTCCAGGGCAGACGCCGCGGTGCCGTCGATGATCGTGCCGCCGCCGGCCTTCGCCGCCAGGTCGCAGAGGCGGGCGGCCGAGTTGACCGTGTCGCCGATGACCGTATACTCCAGCCGCACTTCGGGCGCTCCCATGATGCCGGCGAGGACCGGTCCGGCAACAATGCCGATGCCCAGCGGACAAGGCAGTTCCTGTCCGAACTGGTGCATGGCATCGAGCATCTCCGTCACTGTCCCCGCGGCGGCCCGGGTCGCTTCGTCGAGTGTTCCATGCCTTTCTGCATCGAAGACTGCCAGGATCTTTTCGCCGATGAACTTGTCGACCTCACCGCCATGCCGGCGTATCACCTCCGACATGACCGCGAGATACCGGTTCAGCAGCAGGACCACCGACTCGGGAGACCGTTCCCGAAGCAGCCGGGCGAATCCAGCCGGGGCAACGAACAGGATGGCGGCAGACCTGTTTTCCCCGGCCATCGCGGCTTTGCTTCTGGCCTCGTCGCTCGCGGCGGTGCGGACGGAATCGGAAACGAAGGAGCGAAGGCGCCGCCCCTCTTCAACCCCTGCCGCCATCGCATTGAAGGCTGCCGCCAGATCGCCGAACTCGTCCCGGCGATCCACGGGAAGCCGTGTGTCGAATCGTTCGTTCATGATGGCTTCCGCCGCACGGCTCAACGCCTGGACCGGTTCCAGGAATCGGGATGCCGTGCGGAACGACATGAACAGCATGAGAAAGAACAGAAAAGCCAGCAACAAACGGCTTGCCGCAGCTTCCCGGTCGAGCTTCGCGAGAAGGGGGGAATAGGGAATGCGGGCTTTCAGGATGTGATCACGCTGGCTGTTTCCCGTCCGCGATAACAGAAACTCGGTGGAACCGTCGTGTTCGAGGAATGTGTGAACGGGCATGAGCGAGGCGCCTGCGAGAAGATCCGCAGCGGCTTCTTCCGGGTGTGCCAGGTAGGAATTCACATCGGCGGTGAATCTGTTTCCCAGGTCGGACAGGTGTATTCTGAGTGTCGTGAATGGCAGGGTTATGCGGGGATTGTTGCGGGTCACCGACACGTGTGGCGTGTCGGGTTGCCCCCGGTCTTCATACAGGTTGCGGAGCTGCTGGTGACGGAGCATGTTGTCGGCGAGATGCACCTGAAAGGCATAGTGGGGCTGACCGGTGACATCCGGAATATGGATGCGGAAGGACTCGTGCGAGTTGAGGCCCCAGGTGATGAACTGATACTGGGCCGGAGCCGACATCATGGCGGCGACATCGAAAGCGGAGAGCATCGATAACAAAAGATATTTTATTTCCTCGCCTTTCAGATTCTCCAGCGTGCGTTTGTTTTCGTCTCCGTTTTCATCGGTCGCCAAAAAGGCCGGTGAGAGCCGTTGCATGGCCTGGGCGTGAAGGTTCCCGTAGAGCTCGCGCATGATCGAGGATTCGTGTTCGGAGGCTTTTCCCGCGTTGAGAACGCTGATGCCGCCAGGGCCGAAAAACTGCATGTTCCCGATGGCCAGCCCGTATTTCATCGCCTGCTGATAATACGTGTCCAGAAGATCGGCAAGAGCCTCCTCCTGCTCCGGCCTGGTTTTCAGGGTGCGCGTGGCATGAAGCCGGTTTGTGAATTCGGGAAGGGCCGAGAGATGCCGGAAGGCGGACATATTCTGACCGATATACCAATTCGTTCCCTTGTCGATGGAACTCAGAACGGTCTCGAGTCGGTCGGCAGTCACATCGAAGAGGCGCGCCTTCCGTTCGATCAAACTGCGTTCGCCGGCCACCCAGCCAGCTAGCAGCGACGGCAGCAGAGTCAGGGTGAAGGCGCCCGCGAGGAGGGGGACCATATTTCTTGGCAGCAACGCCACGCTTGCGAATCTGCGATCGGCGAAGGCAAACCAGAAGGCTGCAATCGAAAGAAAACACGAAAAAAATGCAAGAAGTCGTTCCAGGAGAACCATCCAGATGGGTGGGGAAGGAATCAGCCGGGCGGCGATCATTTCCGGGAAGGCATCCAGATTCGTCTTCTTCCGAGCGATCACGGCGTTGCTCTTCGTCAGGCGGATGTCGAAGGTCTCACTTCCGATCGCTGTTTTCAACGTTCCGCCGCGGGGAAGAAAAGCAAGACGGGTGCCGCGTTCTTTCATGGTCTGTGTCATCGCCCGAAGGCCTGTTGGTTCATCCATGGCATCGAGCGGGAGGAACAGCAGCAGGCCGCCCCGCATCTCCCGCCACCAGGCTTCTGGAAGGCTGGTGCTGCCGGGAACGGTATCGATCAAATGCTGATATGTGTCCCACCAGCCCGGGGGAACGATCGGTTCCCACATCAGAAAGCCGTTGACGCCGAAGGCCTCGCACTGGTTGAAATGCCCGTATGACTCGAAAGAAAGGGCGTAGGCCTTGTCCTGGAGCACCGGAAATGCCCGGTGAATCAGCGGGGCAATGGCAGCACTCGTTCGTGCGTCATGAACGCCGTGAACCAGCAGCCCCTTCATCGCGGAAAACAAGGCTGCCATTTCGGAGGCTTTTCCGGCGAACGGAATGCCGCGCGATTCGACGGTCTTCGTGCTGCGAAGCGAGATCGAATGGCGGTCAGGGTCGCGTGTGGGCAGGTGCCTGATCAGACTCCATGACAATGTGGGATAAAACCTCTGCGCCATCCGAAGCCGCTTCCTCAGATGGGAAAAGGTGTCCCGGGGAGACGAGCCCAGATCCGGTTTCCCGGAAATGCCTTTCAGAAGGATGATCCGGAGGTGATTTGCGATGTGCAGGGCGGGAATGTCGGTGGAGGCGGCGAGCCGGAGGTCCTGCTGGAGTTCCGACTGCTCGTGCGCGATCGCGCGCTCCCTGAACGAGGAGGTCAGTGTCCTGGAAAACGAGAAGAGCATGAGCGCGGCAAATAAGAGTATGGAAATAAGTATATATTTCGCGGTATTGTTCTCCTTCTCTGCCGCCGTGGCGGCGGGAGATGAAGATGGCAACCCTGGAAGCGTGCCTTGATGTGGCAGATCCGTCCGTTCCGAGGCGGATGCTGCCGCCTCGACATCCCGGGATGACGTGCCGCCGGCTGCTTCGAGCGCGCCCGGATGGCCCGAGAGAAAGAGGAAATCACCGGGAGAGCCTGCTGATGCGGCTGTCGCGGAATCACAGACGATGCGGGTCGCCCGGCCTGCCTTCGAGGCGGCTTCGAGGTCTGCGGACCGCTGGACGGGTTCCCCGACGACGGAGTGATCGAGACGAACTCCCTCGGCGCCCAGAATGCCGCAGACGGCATCTCCCGACGCGAGGCCGATGCCGATCTCGTAGGTGAACAGGCCGGCCTGTGCCCGTTCTCGCTGAAGCGCCCGATGTTCCCGCATCATCGTCCGCGCGGCGCGGAGCGCGCGCACGGCAGGCGGTTCCTCATCGGATGCCGGGTCCTCGTAGAAAACCGCCTGGATGGCGTCACCGATGAATCGATCGATGAAGCCTCCCTGATCCTTGATGGCAGGGGTCATGGCCCGGAAATGCCGGTTCAAGGCCGAAAACACCTCATCGGGAGGGCGTGATTCGGAAATCGTGGTGAAATTCCGGATGTCGGATGTCAGCGCGACGATCCTCCGGCGCTGCGGTGTTCGGGAAGACGATGAGTCGGATGCAACGGCCTCCATGACCTGCGGGTTGACGAACAGACTCATGGCATGGCGCTCCCGAAGCCAGTCGGTCATGGCATCGAGGGTGTCGGCGGCCTGGCCGAGTTCATCGGGGCGGTTAAGGCAGAGCCGCCTGTCAAGCCGTCCCGACGCAACCTCCCGGAGGGCGGCCGCCATTTTCCTCAGCGGGGTTGTCAGCCAGGCGGCGAGAATCCCTCCTGACAGGAGAATCAGCAGCAGGTTTCCGAATACACCGGCGATGACCTGTCCCGTTTCCTTGAAAAGACGCTGCCGAAGGGGGTCCAGAGGTCTCGATGCCGCCATGACGAAGCTGGGAAGCCGGGTGCTCCGGATCGAGATGATCCGGTCCAGGCGTGTCGAGCGTATGCCCGGTTCGTGCGCCCGGAGCGGCTTGCCGGATCGGGCGATGGAAATATCGCCGGCGGCTGTATGTCGTGTGATTTCGAGATCGACGGAGTATTTCGATGCAATGTCGCCTATGCGCGTCCGGATGTGACGAACATAGGCCTCACTCTGTTCCCAGAGCACGACCAGGAGAAACCAGGTCTTGCCGTCCAGCTTCAGAAACTGGTGAAACTTCAGCATGCGCTTGTTGTCAGCCATCGTCTCGGCGATCTGCCTGTCTTTCTGCGTCAGCTGCTCTACATCGGGAGAAACAAGCTGGTCGAGCTGGGTGCTGATGACGTCGGCTTTCCGCTGGGGAACCTGGGTTTCGAGTTCCGGCGAGAGGATCTTGAGCAGCCTGTTTGCCATTGGTCGCATGAAATTGACGAGGGAAATGCCGAATTCGGGGGAAATGGCGGCGTCATGCCTGCCCCATACGAAGTTGCCATGCCCGAAAAGCGCCATGCTGCGTATCGGAATGCCGAGCCCCGAGAGGTCTGCCCAGAGGGTGTTCATGAGTGCATCGACGGGACGCTTCTCCTGCTGATGCTCCCGGAGAGCGAGGGTTCTGGAGGCGTTTTCCGTCAGCCGGTTGCAGATCTCGGCAAATCTCCGCGTCAGCCTCGTGTCCTCGTTTTCGAGCTCCTGCAGTGCCTGGTTGAGTTCCTGATCGTATTCGCGCAGGAGATTCCCGCGGAGATCTCCAAGCAGCTTTCCTGTCTCACCAAGTGCGATGATGAGGGGAACGGACGCCAGGCACAAAAACCAGAAAGCCAGCTGTGAACGAATGCCGAACGAAGGAAGAGAGCCTGAAAATGCGCTGCGGGCCAGCAGAAGCAGCCACAGGAGCCCCCAGACAACGACAGGCATGGCTCTGGCATGATTGGAAACCTCATCCGTTGCGGCCGGCAGCGGACCGATCAGGAGACCGACTCCCCCTGCCATGGTGTCGAGAGAGTTCCAGCAGGCGAGATGGCGGTTTCCGGCCTCGAATACCCGGTGGAGATCCCGGTCGGGAAGACGGATTTCCCCGGACATGTCGTATACCTGCCGGGATACATACCAGATGCCGATATCAGACGGGGAAAGAATATCCGGGTCTTCCGGGCGTCTGAGGCTGATTTCCGAGGCTTTCTTCCGGATGAATGTGCGGACCTCTGACTGGTTCTGCAACGGCGAACCGCGCCGGACGAGAATCTTGCCTGACTTGGCGGGGCCGAGGGGAAAGGGAATGAAAACTGGTTCGAGAGCGGTGTTTCGGGCTATGAAACGCCAGTTGGCGAAGCAGAGGCGTCGTGCCGTATCCGCGTCCCCCGGGCCCGAGGGGAGAAGCATCAGAAACACCCCGACGAACCGGCCGTCGGCCTGAATGAAATCCCAGACACAAATGTGATAGCCATTCTGAAAAATTACAGGAAATGCTCGCCCGCGGGAGGGAAGGTCGAACAGCTCGGGGGAAACGCCGAATCCGAACAGCCGGTCCAGCGACTGTTTCCACGCCGCCGGCCGGGGTCGCCCCGGCTCGAACCGGTTGCGACGGTCTATCTCATGCATGATCGATCCGATGAGGCGGGTGAAGCGTGTCTGGAGTCCCTCGCCCGGGCAGGACACGGGGGCATCCGTCGGACGCCCGGCCAGCGCGAACAGCCAGATTGAGGGGCTGGCAAGCCCACGGGACATCGGCGTGCGCAGGGCTTTCGCTCCGATCCTGCCGAGCAGATCCTGATCGAACGGTGCCGATGCGGACGGCGGGAGCCGCATCTCGATCCGATTGCGGAATCGCGCCGCCGCGGTTTCGGCCCAGAAGGTGAGACTCGATGCCCGTTCCCAGCGTGCAGATATCGCCCGTGCTGCAACATTCCACG
>MWAR01000146.1 GCA_002068715.1 bacterium ADurb.Bin374 | reverse complement strand
GTCGTCTGCGACGAGTATGGTCTGCCCGTCATCGCCGAGCGCGTTCCCGTGTTCGCCCAGACTGGCGACAACCGGTATGAGAACGCGGACAAGATGATCCTCAAGCGCGTCGAGGCCCTTCCGCATGGGCTGATCAACAACATCGACGAGAAGCTGGGCCGCGATGGCTCGAAACTTCGTGAGTATATCCGCTGGCTCGTGAATCGCATCCGCGAACTGCGGGTCGATCCGTCATACGCGCCAGCTTTGCATATCGATGTCTATGGAACAATCGGACAGGCGCTCGGCGGCGACCTGACGAAGGTTTCCGATTACCTCGCCTCGCTGGAGCCGGATGCCGGCGGTCTGCCCCTGTATATCGAAGGCCCCGTCGACGTCGAGCACCGCGAACGTCAGATCGAAGCCCTGGCGAAGATCTGCGGGCAGCTGAAGGCAAAGGGATCGAAGGTGCGCGTCGTCGCGGACGAATGGTGCAACACGTTCGAGGACGTGCGCGACTTCGCCGATGCCGGCGCCGGTCACATGCTCCAGATCAAGACTCCCGATCTGGGCGGCGTCCAGGACATCGTCGAAAGCGTCCTCTACTGCAAAAAGAAGGGCGTCGAGGCCTACCAGGGCGGCACCTGCAACGAAACCGACGTCTCGGCGCGCTGTTGTGTGCATCTCGCCGTCGCCGCCCGGGCCGACCGGATGCTTGCAAAGCCGGGCATGGGCTTCGACGAGGGATTCAATATCGTCAACAATGAAATGGAACGCACGCTCGCGATCCTGCGAAGTCGGAAGTAAACCAGCTTTCAGCGCAGAGAACACAATGGACACAGAGGTTTCACAGAGCAATTTCGGAAGAATATTCACCGTGGAGACGCCGAGACGCAGAGGAAATCGTTCAGATATCTTCGTTCATCTCGTTTCGAACTCTGCGCTCAGCGGTGAAACGGTCCTGGTATCTCTGTGATTCAGGTCGTCTCAGGAAGGGAATGATGAAGATATGAGCAGGGAATTCAGGGTGTTGTCGCCCACGGCGATTCTGGGCTACGGGTTTCCCGAAGCCTCGTTCAAGCGGGGAATGGAGCGCAAGCCGCATCTGATCGGCGTCGATGCCGGGTCGACCGACCCCGGCCCCTATTACCTGGGGGCTGGCAAGTCTTTCACCAACCGCGCGTTCGTGAAACGCGACCTGACATACATGATCACGGCGGGCGTGGCCGAGAACATCCCGGTCGTGATCGGGTCGGCAGGCGGGTCTGGCGCAAAGCCTCACCTCGACTGGTGCCACGAGATCATCCGCGAGATCGCGAAGGAGAACGGCCTCACCTTCAGGCTGGCCGTCATCCCGGCCGACATCGAGAAAAAAACCGTTCTCGAAGCCCTGGCACAGGGACGGGTCAAGCCGCTTTCGTTCGTCCCCGAGGCAACCGCGAAGGACGTCGAGGAGTCGGTGCACATCGTCGCGCAGATGGGCTGCGAGCCCATCGTGAAGGCCCTCGAGATGGGCGCCCAGGTCGTCCTGGCCGGCCGCTGTTATGATCCTGCCTGTTTCGCCGCCGTGCCGATCAAGCAGGGGTTCGACAAAGGTCTGGCGATGCACATGGGCAAGATTCTCGAGTGCGGGGCGATCGCCGCGACGCCGGGCTCGGGCGCCGACTGCGTGCTCGGCACGTTGACCGACGACTCGTTCATCCTCGAGCCGCTCAGCGACAAGCGGGTGTTCACGCCAATGTCCGCCGCCGCCCACACCCTCTACGAAAAGTCCGACCCGTATCACCTACCCGGCCCGGGCGGCGCCATCGATCTGACCGCCACCTCGTTCACCGAACTGCCGGGCGGCCGCGTCGAGGTGAAGGGCAGCCGTTACGAAAAGACGAAAAGCTACTTCCTGAAACTGGAAGGCGTCCGCAAAATCGGATACCGCACCGTCAGCATCGCCGGAACCCGCGATCCGATCATGATCTCGAAGATCGACGAGATCCTGCCCCAGGTCGAGGCCCAGGTGCGAAGCATGATGAAAAATCCGTCCCCGAACGATCGCCTCATGTTCCACGTCTACGGCAAGAACGGTGTCATGGGCGCGATGGAACCGCTCGCGAACGCCGTTTCCCACGAACTGTGCATCATCATCGAAGCGCTGTGCGCGTCGCAGGAGGCGGCGGACACGCTGTGTTCCGTGACCCGCTCGACGTTGCTCCATTACGGGTATGAAGGGCGTATCGCGACGGCGGGGAACCTCGCCTTTCCGTTCTCTCCCTCCGACGTGCCGATGGGGGCGTCCTATACCTTCTCTCTGTATCATCTGATCGAGGTCGCCGATCCGTGCATGTTCCCGATCCATATCGAATCCTATACGAATGGCGAGGTGCGGAAATGACCAAGACGACGAAAAAGCGGCTGCAGCCTACCGGCACGACGAAGACATATCGCATCACCGATGTCGCGCGGGTCATCCGGTCGAAGAACTCGGGCCCTTATGAGCTGACCCTCGATATCATCTTCCGCTCCCGCGACGAGTATGACCTCTGCAAGGCGAAAGCGGTCGTGAACCCGGCATTGATATCGAAGCTGTACAAGATTCCCGAGTCGGACATCCTCTGCATCATCTGGTTCGAGCCGGCGCATGCGGTGAAGATCACGATCAAGCGCTGGATCGCCTCGGGCGACCCGGGCGAGACAGACATCTACGGCGCGCAGCAGCACGCGCCCCTGCTGGGGATCGAGTTCGACGCATGAGCGTTCCGTTCACGTTCAACGCCAACACGTTCGAGACGCTGATATATTCGACCTACTATGCGCCTCGCGGCCGCCAGCGGCTCTACATGCTCGGCGCTGAGCTGGGCCAGCGGTATCTGTTTCCGTCTGATCTGCTGGTGGGCATCATCGGCTCGGAAGGCTCGGGAAAATCGACGCTGATTCGCGGCCTTTTCCCGGGCCTGGAGCTGACTAACGACGACGATGGCGTCAATCTGCGCCCGACGCCGATCTACGATTTCGCTCCCGACAACTTCTTCGCACCCCACACGTATCATCTCGACATCCGCTACGAGCTCGCGTTCCACCAGGCCTTCGAGATCGCCGAGGCGATTCGCGAGGCGCTGGCATACGGCCGCCGAGGCGAGGCGGGTCGGTTCGGCCAGGGCGAAGTTGACCGGCGCCTTGGCGTTGAGCACGCGGTCCGGCGGCATGCCAGGACCGTACTCGTCCTCGGCGCCGAGGTTCGCCAGGATCGCTTCGGAATCGGCGAGGAGGTGCTCATCGCGCGGCCGTCGGTGTTCGGGCCGTTCCCTGCCGCGATCAAGTCGGTGGTCGATCGCACCCTCAAGTTCCGCCTCATGGCCCATTCCGCCGAGGACATCACGACCTCGATCATGGAGCGGGACTACAATTACCGGCGTCCCGTCCTGCATTCTGACGTGAAGCACGGCTTCGTCATCAAATTTCCCGAGAAGCCGACCGTCGACATCAACGAGCTCGAGCAGAAGGTGCTGGAAGTGATCGCCAGCGACGTTCCCGTTTTCCAGGCCGGGGAAAACCGCATCAGGATAGGAAAAACCGACCTATTCTGCACCGGAACGCGAACACACGTGAAATCGACCGGCCAGATCGACAACTTCCGGCTTGTCCACGAGTACAAATTCAACCCGCTGAGCAAGGATTGGATGCTGATCGGCATCGTCGGCCGGCGCGAGATCGCCGGCATCGAGGAGCTCAGTTATTTCGGCGACGAGTCATCCGACCCGAATGCCCCCACTCTCCCCCCCGCCCCCACCGGCCCAGATCACAACGAGTAGGGGCACATCGCGATGCGCCAGGAACGGCCGTCTCGTTTCCATTGAACCCTTTCGAATGAGAACCACCCGTTCGCCCTGAACTTGTCGAAGCCTGTCCCGAGCCTGCCGATGGGGCGAGCACCTATCGTGCGTCGACAGGCTCAGCACGAACTGGAGCGCGATACCGGCTTTCGTCATGCAGGCATCAACAAGGCCTCGCATCATATAATACTTGGAGATATTTTATGACCAAACTGATCGCAAAAGACACGCAGATGCGGAAACTCCCGGTTCCGGCCGACGCCATCCGCAGCGAGACATGGGGCGGGCGCGAGCGGCTGGTCGTTTCGGCGGAAGCCCTGCGGACGCTCGCCGCCGAGGCATTCCACGACGTTTCGTTTTATCTCCGCCCCAGGCACCTCGACATGCTCGCGGCGATTCTCGACGACGCCGAAGCATCGGAGAACGACCGCTACGTCGCGGCGGCGCTGATACGGAATGCCGTGATCTCTGCCGAAGGCGAGCTGCCCCTGTGCCAGGACACCGGCACGGCGACGATCATCGCGAAGCGCGGCAGCGACGTGATCGTCGATGGGGACGACACGGATGCCCTGACGACGGGCGTTGCGGAGGCGTATCGGCGGTCGGCGCTCCGATATTCGCAGATCGCGCCGCTGTCGATGTTCGAAGAGGTGAACACCCGGACGAACCTTCCTCCGCAGATCGACCTCGGCTGGGCGTCGGGCAAGGAGTATCAATTCCTGTTCATGGCCAAGGGCGGCGGTTCGGCCAACAAGACGGGGCTGTTCCAGGAGTCGAAGGCCCTGCTGAGCGAGGAGAAGCTCGAGGCGTTTCTGCGCGAAAAAATCGAGGCTCTTGGCGTTGCCGCGTGCCCGCCCTATCGGCTGGTGGCGGTGATCGGGGGCACCTCGCCCGAATTCAACCTGAAAATGCTGAAACTGGCTTCCGCAGGAGCCCTCGACCATCTCCCACCGGCAGGCTCCGCGGACGGGATCCCCTTCCGTGACCGTCACTGGGAAGACCGCGTCATGGCCATCGCCCGGGCTTCCGGCCTGGGCGCCCAGTTCGGGGGGAAATGGCTGGCCCTCGAGGCACGCGTGATCAGACTCTCCCGGCATGCCGGCTCCTGCCCGGTCTCGGTCGGCGTTTCGTGCAGCGCCGACCGTAACATTCTGGGCCGCATCAACGCGACAGGAGTTTTCCTCGAAGAACTCGACCGGAACCCCGCGCGGCTTCTGCCAAAGATTCAGAGAGTCGCGAGCACCTCGCCGACAGCCGTCGACCTCGCTCGGCCGATGGCGGAGATCCGGGCACAGCTCGGCGCCCTGCGGGTCGGCAGTCTCGTCTTGCTGTCAGGGCCGCTGATCGTGGCGCGCGATATCGCTCACGCCCGCCTCAAGCGGATGCTCGACGACGGCGAGCCTCTCCCCGAGCTGTTCACGAAATATCCGGTCTACTATGCGGGCCCTGCGAAGACGCCCGACGGCCATGTCATCGGCAGCTTCGGCCCGACGACGGCCCAGCGCATGGACTCCTACGTCGACGCGTTCATGTCGCGCGGCGCATCGCTCGTGATGCTCGCCAAGGGCAATCGTTCCGCCGACGTCACGGCCGCCTGTCGCAGGCACGGCGGCTTCTACCTGGGCACGATCGGCGGCGCCGCAGCCCTGATCGCGAAGGAGCATATCGTCAGCAGCCGCGTGGCCGCTTTCGAGGACCTGGGAATGGAGGCCATGTTCGAGATCGTCGTGCGCGACATGCCCGCCTTCCTGCTCGTCGACGACAAGGGCGCCTCCTTCTACGACGCCATCCGCTGCCGCTGACCGGCTTTTTGCTTTTTTCACTCGCTTCTGCCTATACTCGCATGCCAAGGGCACGAGCTTCCGCTCGTGCCCGGCAGGATATAACGTGAATCGCAGAGATTTTTTTGAATTTCTCTGTGGTTTCTCCGTGTTCTTCGCGCACTCTGTGATTCAGCGGTTGTGAAATTTGAATCGGAGACTTGAGCAATGAGCGTGCCGGCGTGGCTGAGCGGGGCGGTGTTCTACCAGATCGTGCCGGACAGATTCCGGAGGGCAGGCTCTTCCTGCGAGTCTCCGCACGGACTCCTGAAGTGGGACGCGAAGCCGGCATCGAGCAAGGCGGGCAGCCAGGAATTCTTCGGAGGGAACCTCCGGGGAATCACCGAAAAGCTCGATCACATCAGGGAACTTGGAGCAAACGCGATCCTGCTGACTCCGATCAACGCGGCGCCTTCCTACCACAGATACGATACGACAAACTATAAATCGATCGATCCGCTCCTCGGCGACTGGAAAGACATCGAGGAGCTGACGTCGGCCGTTCATGCCCGTGGCATGAAGATCATCTTCGACATCGCCCTGAACCACGTTTCGAAGAAGCATCCGTGGTTCGTCAGGGCGAACGCTGATGACCAGGCACCGGAGCGAGGGTATTTCAGATTCAAC
>MWAR01000145.1 GCA_002068715.1 bacterium ADurb.Bin374 | reverse complement strand
TCGGGATGAGCGTGGAGGAGCTTGCGGCGCGGAGCGCGGCGGCGAAGCGCGAAGCCGTGATCGCGGGCCGGTGCGCCGTGTTCGCGAAGTCGGACATGATCCACCTCCAGCAGAAGGGAACCCCCGTCGACGAAATCGCGCTCGGCGTTTGCATGGCCATCTGCCGCAACGCCCTTGCGACGCTTCTCAAGAGCCGCGACCCCGAGCCGCCGGTTGTCATCGCCGGCGGCTGCGCGAAAAACGGCGGCATCATCAGGGCGTTCCGGACGATTTTCCGCATGCCGGAAAGCGATCGGCTCATGCCGTCTCCGTATCCCGGCCTCGAATGCGCGATCGGGGCTGCCGTGAAAGCGGCATCGGCAGGAGCGAAGCTTCGTTCGATTCGTGAGCTGAAAAAACTCGTCGGGCGTCGCGTTACGACTGGCGGGTTTTCCCGTGACGCGCTGCCGCCGCTGCGCAGGCCTTCCCGGCTCGAGCGCAGGCCCGAGCCCGAACAGCCCGTTCCCGGATACGTGGAAGGATTCCTTGGCGTGGACCTCGGTTCGGTGAGCACCGATTTCGTCGTCACGGATGCGGACGGGGAACTGCTGACCTCGCTGTATCTGCCGACCCGCGGCGCTCCGATGGACGTGCTGCGCGAGGGGCTTGCCTTCCTGAAAACGCGCTTCCCGGGCGGACTTCGCATTCTCGGCTGCGGAACGACCGGAAGCGGCCGCCATCTCGCCGCGAAACTTCTGGGCGCCGACATCGTCACGAACGAGATCACCTGCCAGCTGCTCGGTGCCTGCAGATACATGCCTGATGTCGATTCCATCATCGAGATCGGCGGCCAGGACTCCAAGTTCATCTCGGTTCGCGGCGGCCGGATCGGCGATTTCGCGATGAACAAGGTCTGCGCCGCCGGCACGGGCTCATTCCTCGAGGAACAGGCCGTGCGGATGGGCATCTCGATCATCGGCGAATTCGCCGACCATGCCTTCGTGGCCGCATCGCCGAAAGATCTCGGTTCGCGCTGCACCGTCTTCATGGAGACGGAAGTCGTCGGGGCGATGAGCGGTGGCGCGACGATCGACGATATCTGCGCCGGCCTGGCCTGCTCGATCGCCCGTAACTACCTCGCGAAGGTCGTGGGAAACCGTCCTCTCGGCGAGCGCATCCTGCTGCAGGGCGGAACGGCCTCGAACGATGCCGTGGTCGCCGCCTTCGAGCATGTCCTGGGCCGCCAGGTCGCCGTGCATCCCTACAACCGCATTTCCGGCGCCATCGGTGCCGCCGATGCCGCCCGAAGCTGTGTCGGCGCCGACACGCGGACGGCGTTTCGGGGGCTCGAGCCCGGGACCCGGCCGACGCTGAAAACCTTCAGGTGCGGCGGATGCCCCAACAACTGCGAAGTGAACCTCCTGGAGCGCGACGGCGAACGGATTTACTTCGGTGATACCTGCGAGCGGTATACGAGCCGTAGCGGTTCCGGTGCGCGGACCGCCATTCTGCCGAACCTGGCGGCCGAGTATGTTTCCGCCTGCGAGACGTTTTTCGAACCGGCCGGGCGGAAAGGGGCGACCGGGCCTGTCGTCGGCATTCCGCGGGCGTCCGTCATGATGGCGAGCCTGCCGTTCTGGG
Organism: bacterium ADurb.Bin374; assembly: GCA_002068715.1. Next base: position 6,278 of record MWAR01000145.1, on the reverse strand, counting down.
GTACTTTTTTCCGTGAGATCGGCTGCGTTCCGGTGTTGTCGGGTTGTTCGAACGCGGAGACGCTGGCCGGGGGGCTCAAACGCCTTTCCGTCGGGGTCTGCCTGCCGATCAAACTCGCCGCCGGCCACGTCGATGCCCTTCTTGCGCAGGATGTCGATGTCGTCTTCCTGCCTTCCATCATCTGCCTTCCCGGGGAGCGGCTGGAACAGTCACATACCTGCCCATATTCAATGGCCGTTCCCTTCATGATCTCCGCCGCGAAAGGGGCAAAGCTCCTGTCACCGGCCCTCGCCCTGACCGACGAAGCATCGTTCGTCGAGGGTATGACCTCGTGTTGCGGCGCTCTGCGCACATCCGCAGGGCGTATGCGCGAAGCCTTCCGCGCCGCGTCGGCGGCTCAGCGTACGTTCGATGCCGGTCTCGTGGAACGTGGGCGCCGGCTCATCGCCGATGGCGGCTTCCGCCATCTGTTCGTCGTTCTGGGCAAGCCATACAACACGTTCGACGCCTTCCTGAATCTGAGCCTGTTCGAGCGCCTGCGAAGAATGGGCGTGCTGGCCATGCCGCCCCAGTATCTGGAACTCGATATCACCGGCATCGAAACCGATCTCCCCTGGAGATTCTCGGCGGATATTCTCCGCTATGCTTCGGCCGCTGTCTCGGTGCCTTCCGTCTACCCGGTCATCATCTCGAACTTCGGTTGCGGCCCCGATGCGTTCACCTTCAAACAGCTCGAGCCTCGACTTGCCGAAAAGCCCCACCTGAGCCTAGAGTTCGACGAGCATCGCGGCGAAGCCGGGCTGATCACGCGTCTGGAAGCCTTCCTGGACCAGGTGAACCAGGAGAAAACGCAGGCGCATCCGAAAGTCCGCCCCGTCGCCTCCGACCGCCCGGAGCGGAAAGAGGGGATCATTCCCGAACCGGGGGCGGATGTGAGGATCCCGAATTTCGGCGACATCGTCTATGCGTTCAGCGGCATGTGGAAACGCAAGGGGTACAACGTCGAGATCCTTCCAGACCCCGATCAGGAAACGCTTGCGCTCGGAGAACGCCACTCCCTCGGCAAGGAGTGCCTGCCGTATGCGATCATCACGGGAGAACTTCTGCGTCTGCATCAGGCCTGCAACGGCAGGAAACTCGCCTTCTATGTTCCCAGCCTCTCGTTTCCCTGCCTGCTTCAGCAATACGGACCGGGATTACGGCAGTTGATGGCCGACCGCGGCATCGACAACATCACGCTCACCTCGCCGAATGCCACTGAGCTGATCGCCCTGTTCGGCGTCGATGCCGGCGAGGCTTTTTACATGGGCCTTCTGGCCATCGAGCTTCTCGTGAAGGCGACGTGCGAGATCCGGCCCTACGAGCTCGAAAAGGGGATGACGCAGGCGCTTCACCGGGAGAATCTCCGGCGCATCGAGGAGGCGGTCGCGGGCGGAAACGTCGCCGACGCGCTCGACGAGTCGCTTCGGAAGCTTGCCGGCATACGCGTCGACAGGTCTGAACGGCGGCCGCTGATTGGTATATCAGGAGATATATATGCAAAGTCGAGCAGGCAGATGGGCGGCAATCTCTTCCTCTGGCTCGAACGGCAGGGGCTGGAGGTCTGGCCGTCGCCCTTCAACATAGACTTCCTGGACTTCTCGATCACCAGGTGGTTCCTGCGGAGCGTTTCTCGGCTCGAACTCTCGGAAATGATCGCCGCTGGCTCGATCGCCCTGAAACGGACGATCGACGTCTGGCGCATGAAATATACCGTTGGGAATAGAATCCGCCGGATCGACGAGCCGGGATACCTCGAACTGAAACATCTGGCAAGCCCGTACATCACGAACGAAGAGGACGAACTGCTGTTCGTGAACATCGCGAAGATCATCGACTTCCACCACCGGGGCGCCGACGGAATCATCAACACGGCGTGTTTCAACTGCATGGTCGGCAACGCCTCGGCGGCGATCATCGAAAAGATCCGGCGCGACTACCCCGATACGCCGATCATGACGGCGATCCAGTCGGGTGTCTCGGACCCATCGCGCCGGATGGCTCTCGAGGCGTTTGTCGGGCAGGTGAAGGAAAACAGCGGTCGGCGCGCACGCACGGGTCGGTAAACAAAACCGCCCGACCTTGCGGCCGGGCGGCTTCGGAAATAAACGGCTCAGTAGCGGTAGTGGTCTGACTTGTAGGGCCCTTCGACCGGGACGCCGATGTAGTCGGCCTGGTCTTTCGTCAGCACGGTGAGCTTCGCGCCGAGCTTCTCTAGATGCAGCCGGGCGACTTCCTCGTCGAGCTTCTTCGACAGTGTGTAGACGCCGACCTTGTGCTCGCTGGTCCAGAGGTCGATCTGGGCGAGCGTCTGGTTCGTGAACGAACTGCTCATCACGAAGCTGGGGTGGCCGCGCGCGCAGCCGAGGTTGACCAGGCGGCCTTCGGCCAGGACGTAGATGCTGTGCCCGTCGGCGTAGGTGTAGCGATCGACCTGGGGCTTGATGTTCGTGCGCTTCACGCCCTTCCAGGACTCGAGCTTGCTCATCTGGATCTCGTTGTCGAAGTGGCCGATGTTGCAGACGATCGCCTGGTCCTTCATCTTCGCCATGTGGTCGGCGGTGATGATGTCGCGGTTGCCGGTCGTGGTGACGTAGATGTCGGCCTTGCCGAGCGTGTTGTCGACGGTGTCGACGACGTAGCCGGCCATCATGGCCTGCAGGGCGCAGATCGGGTCGATCTCGGTGACGACGACGTGCGCGCCGTACGAGCGCAGTGCCTGGGCGCAGCCCTTGCCGACATCGCCGTAGCCGCACACTACCGCGACCTTGCCGGCTATCATGACGTCGGTCGCGCGCTTGATGCCGTCGACGAGGCTCTCGCGGCAGCCGTAGAGGTTGTCGAACTTCGACTTGGTGACCGAGTCGTTCACGTTGATGGCGGGGAAGAGGAGTTTCTTCTCTTCCATCATCTTGTACAGACGATGAACGCCGGTCGTCGTTTCCTCGCTGACGCCCTTGATGTGCGGCAGCATGTTCGTCCACTTCTTCGGTTCGGCCTTCAGGGTCTTCTTGAGGATCGCGAGCAGCTCCTTCTCGTCTTCGCCCTCTGCGTGGCGGTCGAGAACCTTCGGGTTGCGCTCGGCATCGTAGCCGATATGGATCATCATCGTGGCATCGCCGCCGTCATCGACGATCAGGGTCGGGCCCTCGCCATTCGGCCAGGTCAGCGCTTCCTGTGTGCACCACCAATACTCCTCGAGGGTCTCGCCCTTCCAGGCGAAAACCGGGATCCCGCGCTTGGCGATCGCGGCGGCGGCGGTGTCCTGGGTCGAGAAGATGTTGCAGCTGCACCACCGGACGTCGGCGCCGAGTTCGGCGAGTGTCTCGATCAGAACGGCGGTCTGGACGGTCATGTGGAGCGAACCGGCGATGCGCGCGCCGCGGAGAGGCTTCTTCGCGCCGTATTTCTCGCGCAGGGCCATGAGGCCGGGCATCTCGTGCTCGGCGATCTCGATTTCCTTGCGGCCGAGCTGCCACAGATCGATATCTTTCACCTTGTAGGGAAGGCGGTTCGTCGTGGTCGTGGGCATCGTTTCACGCTCCATTCCGGTCTGGTTCGTCTTTTTCATGAAGGCTCCTTCGAAAATGCAGGCTCCGGTACCGTGCCGAAAGCCCGGAATAATGCACAAGTTTCGCACGGAAGGCTGAAAAAGTCAAATCCCGTGCGGATTTCGATGACCGCCCCGGCGATGAACCGGTCGTCTACCACGGAAGAATCGGATGCGGTACAATGTGCCAAATGATGTCAGACGATTCGAAGAAATCTCGCGACAGCCATGCGGAAACGGTGATTCGTCCGCGGGAAATCGCTCCCGAGGCTCGCCTGCTGTTCTGGTTCCTCGTGATTCTCCTGCCGTTTTTTGCCCTGCGGTTCGCATTCAGAGAGGTTGTCCGGCGCGAAGAGGCGACGAATCTCAAGTTGGTGAAGCGCGAGTTGATGAACGAGGCCGAGGATGCCGCGAACCGACTGAAGCTGGAAAGGGGATTGGCGGAAACTCTCCAGCAGATCGAGTGTCGCGTGGGTTTTCCACCCTTCGGCGAGGAGGACCGATTCCGCTTCGACCGGAACGCCCCTCTTCCATTCGAGGCGGCCGCCCTCGCGGAAAACCTCTGGCAGGGGATCGGGCACGCACTCGGGACCGAGCCGCTGTTCCTGTTCGCGTTCGGCCCGGACGGGCGGGAGAGCGAGATCCGCACGAACCCGGCCTGTATTTCGCCGCGGGAGCAGTTTCCCCGACGAAGCGTGAGACACTGGCTTCACGCGCTGGCGAGAACCCCCGGCCGAAACCTCTGGCAGCCGGACAAGGGCGTTCCCGACGATCGCCGTCGGTGGGAAGGAAGCGCCGCAATCGAGCGCCTTCGCACGGAGGTGACGCGATTCGTCACATATTATTTCGGGATGTATGCATTGCCCTTCGGCGTTTCGGGGCAGCCTCGCAGCTTTTACACCCACCGGTTCGGCGGGGGAAAACTCGTTCTGTATCACCGGTTCATCACCGCTTCCGATCGACCCGATGCGCCGCTCCTGGGAGGATACCTTGTTGGGGTGCTAGAACGCGCCGTTCCTCCCGGGCGCCTTGCGGACCAGGCTGCCCGCCTTGGGGCGCCGGAGAGGTTCGGATATCTCTTCGGCCGAGGAACAGCCGTTCGTGGCCCGGTGTTCACGAAAAGCCGCCGCGGCATCACGCTTTGGAACCCCCTTGCCCGGGATCCCGGCTTGCCGGTGAAGGGCATGGCCCCGGGGACGGATTCGCCGTATCTCGGGGTGCGGATCGGATGGGAGCGGATTCGTCACCCGGCCAGGCGGTTCTTTTCCGTCGTCGACTTCCTGCTCGCGGCCGGCGGCCTTTTCGCTCTGTGGCTGATCCTGTTCGGCGATCGCTGGATATTCGTCCGGAATATGGACGTCCGGGGAAAACTCCTCTTCGCTCTCGGGCTGGCCATGGCATTTCCGCTGCTGGCGTTCTGGACTGCCGCCTCCGCGTATTTCAGTTTTCATCAGCGACTGGAAATCAAGCGAGAACTGATCTCGATGGCCGAACAACTCACCCGGCTCGAAAACGGCTTGAAGAGCTATTCGCTCTCGCATCGGACACGATTCCTGAAGTGGCGGACACTTCTTGGGAAAAGTGACTCATGGCCTCTTTCGAAGGTGGCGAATCTTCTCGACGAACTGTTGCGGGAAAGCGAACTCGATACGGTGCAGTATGTCCGCCGGGACGGTCAGAACCTGATTCGCACCTCACCCCGGGAACGCGGCCCGTGGGACGAAACCCGGATCGAGCGGATCATCGCGGATCCCTTCAAGGCGATGGCATGGGCGCTTCTGCGTTTCACCTGCAGCATCACTCCGGAAACGGAAGACGCCGTGAAAAAAAACGGGAGCATGATTACCGCGGCGGCTTTCGCAGAGGCGTTCCAGTATCGCGAGCTCAACGGCATTCTTCTGCAGGATTTCAGACCCCTGGAAATCAGCCTTTTCGGCGATCGGGCGGCGCAGTACAGCCTCGAGATCGTCACCGAGGCGGAGACGGCTCTTCCCACGCCCATCGGCGTTCTGTTCGCGCGTGAAACCTATATCAGCCTGGCTGAAAGTTACATGCGAAGTCTTGCCAACCCGCTTGGCAATCTGGATGATGGACAATCCGCCTTCCAGGTGCGTGCCGGCCTGTTTTCGATTTCTCATCTGCAGGGGACGGGAGACGCGACGCCCGGCATCTGGCCCGAAGGAGCCCGGCGGGATGCCCTGCTGTGCTCGGTCGCGCGGAGAGCGGTCGATTTCGGTCTCGAAGGAACCTGGGATACCCGGGAAAACGGCCTGCCGATGCTTTTCGCCGTGCGAAAATTCTCACCGCTTCCCTTCGTTGCAGTTGCCGGCGGACATTGGCGGAGCGACATCGCCTGGTGGCAGACGGAAACCGGATGGGCGCTCCTCCTGGCCGTATACTCGGTCGGCATCCTTTTCCTGCAGGGAATGATACTCGCGGGCGCTTTCATCCGGCCTCTCCGAAAACTGACCGAAGCCTCCGCCAGGGTGGGGAAGGGCGAGCTCGACATCGACGTCGCCCTGGAGACGAAGGACGAGTTTGCGATGCTGGGCCACGAGTTCAATCTCATGACCCGCGGTCTTCGGGAGCGCCAGCGGCTGACCCGCTTCGTTTCGGATGAGGCCCTTCGATCCGTGCGACGCGACCAGGCCGTGATGCGGGGGGCGGGCGGGCTGCGTGTTCGCCGGAC
>MWAR01000144.1 GCA_002068715.1 bacterium ADurb.Bin374 | reverse complement strand
CGGATCGCGCAAGAGCGGAACGATGCGGCTCTGTCCGACCTCGGTCTCGAGTGCCAGCACGGCTTTCAGGGCCATTTTGCGAACGACGTAGGCCTCGTCGGCGAGCAGGCGGTCGATCAGGGCGTCGCGGCCCTTGATCTGGACCCGCGACAGCACGTAAGCCGCCGATCGCCTCGTCGGGATGTCGGTGCTCGCGAGCATCGCATCGACCTCCTCGACGACCTTCGCCTCGTCGGCTTTCGCGAGCGCGATGCAGACGTTGGCGCGGACGCGGTTGTTCGGATGGGAAAAGAACTTCTTCAGCTTGCGGCGCATCTCGAGCGCCGGAATCTTCAGCATCGCGATTGCCTCGACCGCATTGGCCTGGATGCGCGGATCGAACGACTCGAGGCCCTTCTCGAAGATGTGCAGCAGCTGGGGCTCGGCAAACGTGGCGAGGGAAGAGATCATGATGGCTTTCAGGCGCGGATCGCGGGCGATCTCGAACTGGCCGACCAGGGCCGGGATCGCTTCGGACTCCTTCAGCCGCGACAGAATCTCGAGGACGTTGATGACGATCCACTCGTCGGGGTCGGAGAGCAGACCGCAGAGGCTCTGCGCCACGTCTCGGCCGCCGATGCGGTACAGCGCCCAGGCCGCCTCGTAGCGGACCATGCGGTCCTCATCGCGAAGGAGTTCCATCAGTTTCTTGCCGGCCATGGGATCGCCGATCACGCCGAGTACGCGGACGATCTCTTCCTTGAAGGGGTGCTCGGGATCGTCGAGGAGTTCGAGAAGCCGCTGGACCGGCGTGCTGTCGCGCAGGTAGCCAAGGGCCGTGATCGGTTCGATCCGCTCCGGCCAGCCATCGAGAGCATTGAGCATGACGTCGAGAACGGCCGGGTCGCCGATCTTTCCGAGCGCGAGCAGCGCCTCGGTCTTAACCTCTTCGGCTGCGTCGGGGCTCAACACGATCGCCGAGAGCCGCTCGGTCGCGGGGCGGAACAGGCGTCGGGCGGCCTTGATGAAGCGGAACGGTTCGATCTCGTGCAGGTCGGCCCCGGTCATTCCACGATCTCCTTGAGGATGGCGTTCATGATTTTCCCGTCGACCCGCTCGTCGCGCATCAGTTCGGCGAGATTATCGCGGAGCGTGACGCAGCCCTCCTTGCGAGCGAGCATCAGGGCCGAGCGGAGCTGGTTCGTTTTCTTCTCGCGGATCATGTTGCGCATGGCCGAGTTGAGGATCATCAGCTCGTACGCCATGATGCGTTCGTTTTTCGCCCGGCCCGGAATCAGGATCTGGGAGATCGTGCCGAGCAGTGACATCGAGAGCTGGGTGCGAATCTCCTCGTGCCGGTGGCCCGGGAAGACGTTGATGATGCGGTCGACCGTCTGGACGGCGCCGACGGTGTGCAGGGTCGCAAGGACGAGGTGGCCGGTTTCCGCCGCGGTCAGCACCATCTCGATCGTGTCGATGTCGCGCATCTCTCCGACGAGGATGACGTCGGGGTCCTCGCGAAGCGCGTGCATCAGGGCCACCTGATAGCCCGACGTCATCGAGCCGATCTCGCGCTGGGTGAAGATCGAACGCTTCGGTGTATGGACGAACTCGATCGGGTCCTCGATCGTGATGATGTGTCGCGAGCTGGCCTTGTTGATCTCGTGCACGATGGCGGCGAGGGTGTGGGTCTTTCCGGAATTAGCGGGGCCGGTGACGATGAACAGGCCGCGCGGCCGCTGGGCGATTTCCTTGAGCCTCACCGGCAGTTTGAGGCTGTCGATGCTCGGAACGCGCGTCGGAATGAACCGAAACGCCGCCGAGAGACAGCCGCGCTGCCGGAAGACACAGACGCGCACCCGGACGCGGTCGCGGTAGGCGATCATGAAGTTGGCTTCCATCGTCTCGCGGAGAAACTCCTGCTGACGCGTATCCATCAGCGGAAGAACGAGGTTCGGCATCTCCTGGTGCGCGAGAGGCTCCTCGGAAAGAGTCACGAGCCGGCCGCCGATGCGCAGAACCGGCGGACTGCCGGCTTTGAGATGCAGATCAGAGGCCTTTCGCGCGAGAGCCGTGTCGAAATATCGGTGTATACGCAACATCCGGCGCTACTCCTTTCCGCCCAGCAGCTTGCGCAGGGCAGCGGGATTGGGCGCCGCGGTCAGCGCGTCCTCGGCACGGACCTTGTTCTGCCTGACGAGCGAAGCGAGCGACATTTCCAGCGTCGTCATTCCGAACTCCAAGCCGGTTTCGAGGAACGATGGGATCAGGTGGATCTTGCCCTCGCCGATCAGCGACCGGATCGCCGAGGTGTTGATCAGCACCTCGAATGCGGCGACCCGCCCGCCATCCGATTTCGGCAGCAGCGTCTGGGAGACGACGCCGCGCAGAACGGTCGCAAGCTGGTGCAGAATCTGCCGCTGCTGGTTCTCGGGGAAGACGTTGACGATGCGCTCGGCCGTCAGCACCGCCGACGTGGTGTGGAGCGTGGCCAGCACTAGCTTGCCTGTTTCGGCCGCGTTCAGCGTCAGCGCGATGGTTCTCGGTTCGCGCATCTCGCCGACGACGACGATGTCCGGGTCTTGCCGGAGGACGGTCAGGAGGCCCTCGTAGAAGCCGAGACAGTCGCTTCCGACCTGGCGCTGGTTGAAGATCGAGAGGCCGTCTTCGAACTGGTATTCGATCGGGTCCTCGATCGTGACGATGTGGCGGCGCGCCTGGGCGTTCACGTAGCTGAGATAGCTGGCCAGGGTCGAGGTCTTGCCGGCGCCGGTCGGGCCGGTGATGAGGATCAGGCCGTTGGGCTGTTCGATGAGTTTCTGGGCCGCCAGCGGCAGGCCGATCTCGTCGAAGCTCATCACCTTGAACGGGATCACGCGGAAAACCGCTCCGACGCCGTTGATGTCGCGGTAGAGATTCACCCGGAACCGGCAGACACCTTCGAGGGAATAGGCGAAATCCAGCTCGTTCGTCTCGGCGAACTGCTTCGCCTGGGCTTCCGTCAGGATCGCCTCGAGAACCCGGGCGAACTCGTTCTTCGTGAACCTCGCCGCGTCGAGATGCTCGATGACCCCGTCGACGCGGATGGCGGGCGCCTGGCCGACCTTCAGGTGCAGATCCGAACCCCGGCGCTCGAACGTCAGTTTCAACAGTTCGTACAAACTTGTTCCGGCACTCATTCCCGCAGTATAGCACGAGTATCTCCGCGGCTATGCAGGAATCGGCCGACGTGATAGACTTTGTTCCGTCCGACATTCCAACCATACCAGGACCACCCCGATGGCGACGATTCAGCTCGATCAACTGCTCTCCAGGCTCCGCCCCCTTCTCGCAACCCTGATCACCGGCTTCAGAATCGGCGAATACCGGCTTCGCAGGGAAGCGGCAATCGCGCTTTCCAAGTTCAAGTGCGAGCGCGCGACGAACTTCCTGCTCGAGAACTTCGAGAGCGACAACATCCAGGACTTCATGGCGCTCGCGCTCGGCAACATCGAAAGTTCGCGGGCCATTTCCCTGCTGATGCAGGCACTCAACGACTCCCAGCAGGAAGTCCGTTTCAACGCCGCCCAGGCGCTCGGCATGATCAAGAGCCCGGAAGCCTTCAACGTGCTGATGGAGTCCCTTAACGAGTATGCCGACACCAATATCTCCGGCGGGACGGCCGCGGGCGGCGGCGGCAAGATTTTCTTCGAAGAGGAAGCCATCATCTCGGCCATCAACGCCCTGGGCAAGATCAAGAACAATCTATCGACTCCACTATTGAAAAGAATTCTCGCCCAGGACAAGAGTCCCCGCATCCGCGCCTCGATCATCATGGCTCTCGGCATGATGTCGAACGAGCGCATGCTCCCCATCTTCCAGGCGGCCCTCCGCGATGAAGATTCGCGCGTGCGGGCAAACGCGATCGAAGCCATCGAGGGCCTCAAGTCTAGTTCTATTGTTGGCATTATACAACCCTATCTCGACGATCCGAACAACCGCGTCCGGGCGAACGTGGCGAAGGCCATCTGGAAGTTCGGCGACTTCGACGTCTCCGACACCCTGAACCAGATGCTGACCCACGCCGACAAACTGTATCGCGCCTCGGCCGCCTACGCGCTCGGCGAGATCCACGACGTGCGCTTCATCCCGAAGCTGGCAACGGCGCTCCGCGACGACGACGCCGACGTCAGGCGGAACGCGGCTAACGCGCTCAAAAAACTCCAGTCTCCCGACGCCGTCAAGCTTCTCACGCCGCTCCTGGACGACCCCAACTATGACGTGCGCGTACAGGTTGTCCAGGCAATCGTCCGCTGTTCCCCGGCATCGATTCCCGATCTGCTCGTCCCGCGGCTCGACCGCGAGGAAAACCCCATCGTCAAGGCGACCCTCATCAGCTGTATCGCCGAAACGGCCGACCCGCTGTACAGCGACCTGTTGTTCAAATTTCTCGAAGATCCCGACAGTCGCGTCGTCTCCAATACGATCGAGGCGCTCCAGAAGCTCAACAAATCGGCCCCGCCCCAGAAGCTCATCGCTTTCCTCAAGCGCCTGCTGTCGCACGAGGACAACCGCATCAAGACGAACGCCATCCGCGCCCTCTGGAGCTGGAACGAATACAGCGTCCTCGACAACCTTCACCAGCTTCTGAACCATTCGGAGCTTCGGCACCGCCAGTCGGCCATGTACGTCCTCGGTGAAATCGGAACGGCCCTCAGCAATGACCCGTCCGTCAACACCTCTGTAAACACCCTCGTCGCCGAACTGCTCGAACCGGGTGTAGCAGAATCGGCCGCCGCCGCTCCAACCCCGCCCGCCGAACAACCCGCACCGGAAGCCCCACCGACGGCCCAGCCGCCAGCAAGACCGACACCACCGGCGGAACCGGCCCCTGCCCCGCTCCAGCCTGCGGTTCCGGCCCCCGAACCGCCCATCGAGACCTTCGATCAGGAACTGGAGCAGGCAGCGAACGCCGTCAACGCCCGCGAATTCGAGCAGGCGATGGCGATCTACACCTCGATCATCGAGGCCCAGCCCGACAACTTCAAGGCGATTCTCGGCCTCGCGAACCTGCAGTACATCCGGAAAAACTTCGCCGAAGCCGCCCCGCTGTATGAAAAGGCGCTGGCCCAGCAGCCCAACCTGGTCAAGGCGCATTACAACCTCGGAACGATCGCGTATTTCCAGAAAGATTTCCAGAAGGCCCGCGATCATCTCGTCAAGGCCCTGACCCTGTATCCGAAACTGCTTGGCGCCTATCTGATCCTCGCCCAGATCTTCCAGTTCGGCGGCCGCACCGAAGAGAGCATCAAACTCCTGACCAAGGCCGTCGAGCTCTCGCCCCGCAACCCCGTGCTGTTCCAGAAGCTCGCGATGCTCCATCTGCACGCCCGCAACTTCGACCAGGCCACGGAAGTCCTCACACGCGCGATCTCGCTTTCCCCCCTCGACATCGAGTCGAACCTCCTGCTCGCCTACTGTCTGCAGGCCACATCGCGGTCGGCCGACGCGTTCAAGGCATTCGACGCGACGCTCAAGGCATGCGCCCAGTCGCCAAACCAGGAAGAATCGCTCAAGGCTCTCATGCAGAGCTACCTGTTCGTGAAATCGACGCTCAAAGAGTCCTGATCAACCCAAGGAGAGATTCCATGCAACTCGTCAAAGCCAACCGGTTCTGGAACTATAAAACCTACGACCTGACGAAAATGAGAGGGGACGATTTCCTCGACAAGCTCGGCGATCTCCTCGACGAGGCAGGCCGAAACGGCTGGGAACTGGCTTATATGTGCGAGGATTATATGGTCCTCAAACAGTTGTTCGAGCAGAAATAACCCGGCGGGAACCGATCGCCGCCGTCTATCTCCCCCGCAGGTCCCCGGCAGATGCGCCCAAAGAATAACACACAGTATAATATCACTCTCAACACGGACATCAGTCTCCTGCACGGGATCGGGCCGAAGCGCGGGGAAGCACTTCACGGCGCCGGTCTCCACACCGTCACAGACCTTCTCCGGCTCCAGCCCCGCCGATACGAGGACCGCACCCGCGTCCGGCCGCTCCGCGACCTACTTCCGGAGCGCCTCATGCAGGGCCCGTTCCGGGCCGTGGTGAAATCATTCCGGGGAAGCAGGCCACGCGCCGGCCTCTCGATTGTCTGGGCCGAGTTCGACGACGGAACCGCCGTCGTGCGGGCCCGGTGGTTCAACCGCCCGTATCTCGTCAAGACGCTCGTAGCAGGCAAGGCCTACTACCTGTATGGCACCGCCGTCGAGATGAAGGGCACCGCGATCCTCGACAACCCCGAGCTCGAGCTCGAGGACCCCGCTGAAATCGCGCCCGTTCCCGGCGCCCTGACCCCCGTCTATTCCTGCGGGAAAGCGCTTTCCGAGGCCCGGCTGTCGGGAAGGCAGCTCCGCCAGCTGATCGCCCGCACTCTCTCGTCAATCGACTGGTCCGCGAGTTTCCCGAACCTGCTCGAGACCGGCCCTTTTCCACGACTCCGGCGGGCTTTTTTCGATTTTCACTGGCCCCGCACGCAGGAAGCCGCCGACCACGCGCGCCACACGGCGGCCTTCTTCGACCAGGTGCTGTTCCAGATGGCCGTCTGGGAGAGGCGCAAGCGTGTCACCGGCATCCTCGGCCCGGATCCCGCAACGGCGGCAGTCCCCCTCCCCGCCGAGCCTGGGTATCCCATTCCGTTCCGGCTGACGGGCGACCAGAGCCTGGCGCTCGGCAGAATGCTCGAGGGGCTTCGGCGAGGCGCCGGCAGTCCGCCGCTCAATCTCCTGCTCCAGGGGGACGTCGGATCGGGAAAAACGCTTGTGGCCTTCCTCGCCATGCGACACCACGTCGATCGCCACGAGCCCGGCGCCACCTGCGTGTTCATGGCCCCGACCGAGATCCTGGCAAGACAGCACCTGGAACGGTTCCGCTCCTTCTTTCCCGACGCCGCGGCTGAGGCCGATCTACTTATCGGCGCACTCCGCCCCCAGGAACGCCGGGAACTGCTCGCGAAGCTGTCGGACAGGCGACTCCGCTACCTGTTCGGCACTCACGCGCTTTTCCAGGACGCCGTCGCCGTTCCGAACCTCGCCTTCTGCGTCATCGACGAACAGCAGAGATTCGGGGTCGACCACCGCCGCGCGCTCACGGCCAAGGCGGGCGCACGGACGCCGCATTTGCTGCTCATGTCCGCGACGCCGATTCCCCGCACCCTTTCGCTGACCATCTACGGGGACCTCGACGTCGGTATCATCCGCGAGATGCCGCCGGGCAGGAAACCGGTCACGACGCTCCTGCTCGGCACCCCTGAAGAAGCGGTTCAGTACATCGGCGCCGCCGTGTCACGACGGGAGCAGGTGTATTACGTCTGCCCGCTCATCGAAACATCGAAAAAGCTCGCGGCGACCTCGGTGCGCGAGGCTGTCGCCCGGCTCCAGATGACGTTTCCCGATGCGGCCGTCGCGGCTGTGACCGGCGACCTCGCATCAGAACGCCGGCAGGCCGTGATGGAAGCGTTTCACGCGGGGCAGATCGACGTTCTCGTCGCCACGACGGTCATCGAAGTCGGCGTGGATGCTCCGGCGGCGACGCTGATGGTGGTCGAGAACGCCGAGCGATTCGGGCTTTCCCAACTGCATCAGCTTCGTGGGCGGGTCGGCCGGGGTGAACGCCCTTCGACCTGTCTGCTGATCAGCGCCGACGGCGAGGCAAACGAGCGGCTCCACCTGGTGGCCGGCACGACCGACGGCTTCGAACTCGCCGCCGAGGACCTGCGTCTGAGAGGGCCTGGCGATCTCGCCGGAACGCGTCAGAGCGGCATCGCCCACCCCGCATTTTCCCACCGCATGACCCCGGAGCTGATCGAGAAGGCGCGGAATCGCGCCCTGGAGCTGCTCACCGTCGAGCCCGACGAGACGCGCGACTGGTTCGCCACCCGCATGCGCGAGAGCTTCGGCGACCGGCTCGAAACATTCATGGAAGGGGGCTGACCGCAGATGCGCGTCATCTCAGGATTGGCCAAAGGCCGTCAACTCAAGATGCCCAAGGGGGGGAAAACCCGCCCGGCGATGGACCGCGTGAAAAGCTCGCTGTTCTCGATTCTGGCCGCCCGCATTCCCGACTGCCGGTTTCTGGACCTGTTCGCCGGTTCGGGAAGTCTCGGCATCGAGGCACTTTCCCGCGGTGCCGCGTATGCCGCATTCGTCGACATGTCGAACGACTGCATAACGGCGATCCGCGAGAATCTCGAAATGACCAGGCTCGCCGACCGGGGAAAAACGTTCCGGATGGACTGCCTCTCGTTCCTCCGCGGCCGGCCGCTCGAGCCGTTCGATATCGTCTGCATCGACCCGCCCTATCTGAAAGGCCTGCTCGAGCCGATCCTGAACGAACTTCCCGTCTGTCCCCTCTTTCACGAACGCACGATCTTCATCATCGAACGCCAGAAGAAAGACGACCTGGGCCTCGACAAGAAGCCGGCCCTCGAGCAGACCGACGAGCGTCTGTTCGGCGACACCGTCCTGACGTTCTTCCGTTTGAAAAAATCCGCATCGGAGACTGCGGTACCCGCTCCGGTGAACCGAGGGTGAGCGCATGAGTTTTCTTGTCGTGTTCACAAGAGCGGATGTGAATCACAGAGAATTTCATTTTTCTCCGTGAAACCTCCGTGGGCTTTGTGTCCTCCGTGCTTCAGCGGTTGTGAAAACTGATGCGCTTGCCCTAGACCGAACCAGCAGCGGAGGAAGGAAAAAAGCGACCGGCGCCCCGGAGATCCGGGGCGCCGGTTTGTTGTATTCGGAAGGGGGGAGTTACTTGAGGTTCTGGGTCTGTTTGAGCTGGATGTATTCCTGGTAGGCCGCGCGATACTCGGCGAGGGCCGCCTTAACTTCGGCCGCGGAGCCGCCGGCGGTGGTGACGAGCTGGGTGTATTTGTTATACGCCGCGATATAGCGGGCGTTGCCCGTCAGCGC
>MWAR01000143.1 GCA_002068715.1 bacterium ADurb.Bin374 | reverse complement strand
TGGCCGATGTGGCCAATGATCGATTTGAGGCCGTTGTGCCCGCCATCAGCACCGGAACTTCTGAGCCGAATCTTTCCCGAAGGGAGGTTGATATCGTCGACGATGACCAGCACCGACTCCGGGGTGAGCTGCTCGGCCGCGATGAAGGCGGCAACAGATTCGCCCGAAAGATTCATATACGTCTGCGGCTTGATCAGGAGATGTGACTCACCCTTGAAGCTGAACGAAGCTTCACGCGCATGGTGACGCGAACGGTCGAACCGCGTTCGAAACCGCTCCGCAAGGGCATCCGCGGCACGGAAACCAACGTTGTGCCGCGTATTCTCATACTCGCTTCCCGGATTCCCTAGCCCGACAATCAACATAGCGCCCGATTCTAAAAGCTTCCCGCCTCTCTGTCAATCGCCTCGTCTCGCTTTCAAGCTTCAAACTTCCCCCTTCAGATTTCCCACCCTGACTTCCCTGCAACGTGCGATTCTGTGGTATTCGCCATTTGACACGCCAAGGCAGGGTGGGTATAATCCGTTTTCATTTTCACCGGCCATGCCAGGCCCATAAAAGGATGTCAAACCCATGGATGCACAACCCAAGGTTCTTCTCGTCATTCTCGACGGCTTCGGCATCTCGGATCGCGCGGACGGCAACGCCGTGCGCCTCGCCGCCCCCGAATTCATCGACCGCCTCTTTCGTGAACGTCCCTTCACCAGCTTGTCCGCATCGGGCCTGAGCGTCGGTCTGCCCGAGGGCCAGATGGGCAACTCCGAGGTCGGTCACCTCAATATCGGCGCCGGCCGCGTCGTCTACCAGGACATCACCCGCATCGACCGATCGATCGCCGACGGCTCGTTTTTCGAAAATCCCGTCCTGATCCGCCTCATCGACGAGGTGCGCGATGCCGGGAAGGCCCTGCACCTGCTCGGCCTCCTTTCCGACGGCGGCGTCCACAGCCGGAACGACCAGGTGTATGCCTGCCTGAAACTCGCCGCGAAGCGCGGTCTCAAGAATGTTTTCATCCACGCTTTCATGGACGGCCGCGACACGTCGCCGACCAGCGGTGCCGGCTTCATGCGCGAGCTGGTCGAGCAGATGAAGAAGATCGGCGTCGGCCGGGTCGCGACCGTCGGCGGCAGATACTACGCGATGGATCGCGATCTCCGCTGGGAACGCGTCGAAAAGGCTTACCAGGCGCTCGTGCACGGCACGGGTAACCGTGCCGCCGACCCCGTCACGGCGGTCGAGGCCTCGTATGCGGCCGGCGTGACCGACGAATTCATCGTTCCCGCCGTCATCGAAACCGACGGGAAGCCGACGGCCGTTATTTCCGACGGCGACGGCATCCTCGCGTTCAACTTTCGCGCCGACCGCATGCGCCAGCTCACGCGCGTCTTCACCGAGGAAGGCTTCGCCGATTTCCCGCGCAAGGAGATGACGCTCCGATACGCCAGCTTCACGCAGTATGCCGAGAAGTTCAACGTCCCGGTCGCGTTCCCGCCCCAGCGGCTTCCTGACACGCTTGGCGAAGTCCTCTCGCAGCGCGGCATCCCCCAGTTCCGTATCGCGGAAACCGAGAAATACGCGCATGTCACCTACTTCTTCAACGGAGGTGTCGAGCAGGCGCTTCCCCACGAGGAACGGCAGCTGATTCCCTCGCCGAAGGTGAAAACCTACGATCTCAAGCCGGAAATGTCGGCGTTCGAGGTAGGGGAGGCCCTGCTGGAGAAGATCCGCTCGCGCCGCTTCCCGTGCGTCGTCGTCAACTTTGCCAACTGCGACATGGTGGGGCATACCGGCATCGTCGACGCGGCGGTGAAAGCCGTGACCACCGTCGACTGCGTGCTGTCGAAGATCATCCCGGTCGCGTATGACCTCGGCTACGACTGCATCATCACCGCCGACCACGGAAACGCCGAACAGCTCGTCGACCCGAAAACCGGCGGCCCGTTCACCGAGCATACCGTCAATCCCGTGCCGTTCTGCCTTCTGACACGTCATTCCTTCGACCTTCGCGGCGGCGGCAGCCTGTGTGATATAGCTCCTACTATTCTGGAACTGCTCGGCGTGCCGCAACCAGCGGCGATGGATGGCAAATCCCTGCTGGTACGGAAAAAGTGATGGATACACGAGGTGCCGGGGTGGCGCGCGGCATGCTGTTCATCATCTCCGGCCCGTCGGGGGTGGGGAAAACCGTGCTGTGCAACCGGATGATCGGGCGATTCCCGGACATGGTCTACTCGATTTCCGCGACCTCTCGCGAGCCGCGCGGGGGCGAGAGGGACGGCCAGGAGTATTTCTTTTACACGCCGGAACGGTTCGAGGCCGAGATCAAGGAGGGGTTGTTCGCCGAGTGGGCCGTCGTGCACGGCAACTACTACGGAACGCCGCGGGCCTTTCTCGACCGCCAGCGTGATTCGGGAAAGCACGTTCTGCTCAATATCGACGTGCAGGGCGCCTTCAAGATCCGAAAGGTGTACCCCGACGCCGTTCTCGTCTTCATCATGCCGCCTTCGATCGAAAGTCTCGAAAATCGACTCCGGAAACGGAATATCGATTCCGAGGCGGTCCTTCAGCAGCGGTTGAAGAACGCGCGCGAGGAGATGGCGCACAGCGGAGAGTATGACCGCGTGGTCGTGAACGACGACCTCGATGTCGCGACCGAATCGCTCGCCCTTCTCCTTGAAGACTGCGTCCGGTCCGGCCCCATCGCGAAACCGGGGAGCTGAACGCACCGGCCGTTTCGTTGCCGATAGGCTTGCAGAGCCGCTTGACACCCCCCCGGCATGCGCCCGTATAATTCAAGAAACATCATCACTTGGAGGCAGGTATGAACATTCGGAAAATGATGAGCTTCGTCGCCGTATTGATCGCCGTTCTGTCGTGCGCGTCATGGGCCGCCGAGGCCCAGATGCAGCCGCTCGACGTGAAACTTTCGATCATCGGCGGGCAAGTCAAGCTGACGCGCGTCGGCAAGGTGCTCTCCGATGTCATCACCGCCGCTTCCCCCCTGTTTGCCGGCGATCTGATCGAGACGCTGCGCGAATCGAAGGCCGAGCTGGTCTACGGCGACGGAACCCGCATGCGCATCAAGCCGATGACCATGGTCGAGCTGCAGCCGACCGCGCTGAAGGTGTTCAAGGGCCAGACCTGGTTCAAGTTCGTCAAGCGTGGTTCCGAGTTCCTGATCGAAACGCCGAGCCTCGTCGCCGGCATCCGCGGCACCGTGTTCGACGTGGCCGTGAGCTCCCGCGGCAAGTCGGTTCTTTCCGTCGTCCAGGGCGCCGTCGCCGTCCGGGGCAAAAACGGTTCCGGCCAGGAGATGCTGGTCAAGGGCGGAAAGGCGACCAGCTGCTCCGTCGGTGAAGAGCTCTCCCAGGCCTATGACTTCAACGTCGAGAAGAAGAACGCCGAGTGGAAGGACGCTGACTGGGCCGGTGCCTCGGAAGCGGATATCAACGCTCTCTACATCAATTATTTCAACCTCAAGAGCGAGTACGGCGCCAACGACTCCCGCACCATCGAAGCCTTCAAGCGCTTTGAGGAAGCCCAAAAGGCCAAGGCCCTGAAGAAACCCGCGAAGTAAGCGTTTTCGACATCGCATCCAGACCGGGGGTTCCGTAAGGAACCCCCGGTTCGGCTTATAGCCGGAAATCTGGGAACGTGATGCCCCGCGGTACGTCGATGGGTCCCGGGAAAAATATACTATTCGCTATCTGATGTGCGGCGGCGTTTCTTTTCGGCGTGAGCTCGCTTGCCGGCGAGGCGGCGCTCTTTCGATGCGCGCGTCGGCTTCGTCGGGCGCCGCTTTTTCGGCGGGGTGAGCGCCTTCAGGATGAGGTCACGAAGTTTTCGGAGGGCCCGTCCGGGCAGACCTCACGGAGGCTGGGATACAGGTGGCG
>MWAR01000142.1 GCA_002068715.1 bacterium ADurb.Bin374 | reverse complement strand
GAAGAGCTCCTCGCGTTATTCGATCGACGGGCTGCAGAACAGCGGCAAGCTCGAACTCGAAGCGCTGACCTACATTCGCGGCCGCAGCATTCCCCGCCAGTTCGTTGTGGTTGACGAGGCGCAGAACCTGACGCCGCACGAGGTCAAAACGATCATCAGCCGCGCCGGCGACGGCACGAAGGTCGTTCTCACCGGCGACCCCTACCAGATCGACAACCCCTACCTCGACAGTTCCTCGAACGGCCTGAACTTCGTCATCGAGAGATTCAAGAACAGCGCTCTCTTCGGCCACATCATCCTCAACAAGTCTGAACGGTCGTCGCTGTCGGCGCTCGCATCGGAACTGTTATGACCGCTGCGGAAGCGGCCGCTCGGCGATCCGGCCGGCGGCCCCGCCCCTCTCGCGCGCACCGCGCTCCGTGGCGGCGCAGGGCGCTCACGTTCATCGAGATCATGATCGCCCTGGTCATCCTGGCGGTCGCCCTCCTGCCGGTCTTCAACATGATCCACAAGGGCACGGAGGATACCGATCTCACCGCGTCGCAGGCCTTCGCGATCACCAAGGCCTCCGATGTGCTGAACGCCGCGCTTGATAATATACCATTCGAAATACTTCGCATGGGGAACCCGGGATATCTGAGCATCTCGAACCTTCCCGCTTCCGAGTATTCCAGATACGATGCGAACTGGCTCGAAGGAATCGCGAAGATGCTGTTCCCGGGCTCGACGGCCGAGGGCGCCCGCGGCTATCCGTGCCGGGGTATCGTCACCGATCCGCGCGGCATCGGCTATCTCGTGACGCTGTATGTCGAAGACCTCGCCGCACCGCCGGCCTCCGCCGACACGAAGCCGGAGCGCAAGCAGATCGGAGCGGGTTTTCCCGTTTCCGCCCCGACCGACTTCTCGTCCGTGAACGAGCTGACCTTCTCGTTTCTGCAGAACCCGGGCAGGCTGTCCGATCCGAAATGGTTCCAGAAATACAATCCGTTCACCACGACCGCCATGGCGCCTCGATGGGAGACGGAGCTGACGCCCGACAAGAACGGCGTCGCCCAGCCCACGGACAACATCTACAAGGATGAAGGATACGATGCCGGCGACGATTCTCCCCGGTTCCTCAATCCCACGGCGGCCCGATATACGCAGCGGATGTCGAGCGAGAAGGTGAACTATACCGATGACGATACATTCGCATTCTGCACGATGAAGCGTCTGATCGTCGAAGTGCAGTGGAACATGGATAAGCGGTTGTACAAGAACCCCGATTCGGACGGCCCGGAGATCCAGCGGGTCCACCTGATCACGATGAAGGGAGACATCAACCGGTGACCACGAAACGCCGCGGCATGGCCATTGTCATCGCGCTGTTCTTCGCGTTCTGCCTGATGATCCTCGTTGCCTCGATGTTCTTCCAGCACCGCAACGTGGCCGGCCACAACCGGCTCAATCTCCAGAACCAGCAGGCCTTCTTCGCGGCCCGCGCGGCCATTCAGCATATCCTGCTCAAGGCGAAACTCTTTCCGACCGAGTTCTACGACGCCGTCGAGTTCAGCCAGGGCAAAAATCCTCTCTGCGACTTTTCGGAAATCCCCGGAACGGACGCCCAGGGCAGACAGGTGTTCAAGCCGCTGCAGGGCTTCTCAGGGGTGTATTACCGCGTCCTGCCGAACGAGGAGCGCGACAAGAACGAACGGCCGAAATTCTTCTACATGCAGCTGGAGGGCCGCGACGACACATACATGCGCATGGGCAGCTTTTACAATCCCGACTACCGGTATCTGGCGCCGGGCATGGCGCAGGGTGACATGCGCCTCCGCTATGTCCAGCCCGTGAAGCCCGACTCGAGCTGGAAAGCCGGGAAATATCTCGATTACTATGTCCGGGACTGCACCAACATGCTCAAGGACGGAAAGCATATTCAGCCGGCGCTCGAGACGAACATCAGCCCGACGATCAACAACGCGAAGAGCTGGGGTCTCGGAAAAGGATCGGATGGATTTCCCTACACGATGTGTTATCGTGTCACCAAGGTGAATATCCATGCCATGAAGGAACTGCGCCGCTACAACGAGGAAGCGATCGAGATCGAAGTCGAGGGAAGCATCGTCGACTTCAAGGGCGCGCGTTTCACCCAGGTCCAGAAGAAAATCCAGAAAATCACACGGTCCGGAAAATGACGAACATGCCTTGCGGTACGAGAACCGTTTCTCGCCGGGAACCGGCGTGTCGCGGCTTCACCCTGCTCGAGCTCATGATCGCCGTCGCGATCCTGGCAATCTTCCTCTTTTTTTCCTACAAGATCTTCATCGGCGGCTCGAAAACCGCGGGAAGAGCCCAATGGACGAACTTGGCCGTCGACGAGCTGCGCATCGCAACGGGATTTCTCAGCAAGGAGATCAAGAGCACTTCGTATCCGACGACCCTGCTCCAGGATGGCATCAGCGATCCGTCCGACAATCCCGACGCCGCGGTCGCGCGGAAATACTTTCTCAAGATCCTCGCGAATCACCAGGAAATCGCCGCGCCTGCCGCCGGAGCGAAGAAGAAAGTCATGACGTGGGTTTCCTGCCAGCCGGAAAAGCCACCCGCGGCAGGTGTCATCAAAGAGTTCACCCTGTGGTTCGAGGGCCAGTCGAATACGCTGACCAGCGTCGGAGATCTCTACGTCGAGACTGTCAGCAAGACGTTCACGACGGCAGCTCCCCAGTATGCGAAATCAGGCCAGCTCAATCTCGTGGATGACGGCCAGCCTGGCAGGCAGACGCTCGTCCGCGACGTGGCCTGGATCAAATTCGAGGCTCCCGGTCCGCTGCCTTCGGGGGCGACGGAGTTCCAGCCGCTGAAAATCTCGATCCACTGCGTGTATCCCAAAGATCCCAAGGCGTTCAAGGACAATTCGACGATGGCGACGCCCAACGTCGGCCTCGAGACGCTTCCGTAGAAAGTTGCAGAATCGGTTGACGATATATGGCAAAGCAATGGCATCAGCTTGAAAAACTCGATCACAAATCGCTGAAGAAGCTGCAGCAGGATCGCGAAAAGCAGGCCCTGCAGCAGAAACAGGAAGCCGACAGAAAGCGGGTATACATCATCGCTGCTTCTGTCGTCATCGCCGTCGTGTGCGGCATCGTGTTCCTGTCGATCCTGCGGAATCGCGCGGCGGAAAAGGCATACAAGGAAGAACGGGACAAAATGTACGCCGTTTCCGTGGCGGAGGCGAAGGGGCCAGTCATGGGCCGCTCGATCGGAGACTGGGAAAAAATCGCTCCGAACTTCATCTTCAATGATGAGTACACGTTCAAAGCCGACAAGAGTGGTCAGTTGTCGGTCAAGCTTCAGCTCGACAACGTCGTGAAGCTGGCCTCGATGTCCGAGATGACCGTCATGAAGACGACGCTGCACGAGAAGGAAAACCGTGTCGTCAAGGAGGCGGTCAAGCTGAGCCGGGGCGAGCTCACGGCGGCGATCTCCCTCGACGGCCGCGATCTGCTCGAGATCGAGTGCGGCGGCATCGTCGCGAAAGGCGCTTCCGGACTCTTCAAGGTGTTGTACAACCAGACGAAGGGGACGGGCGAGGTCGTTGTAAAGAACGGTCTCGTCGAGGTCTACAGCAAAAAGAGCGCGAGCCGTCGCGTCAAGGTATCCGGATTCTACAAGATCGTGTTCGATGCCAATCAGTTGGGAAACCCCACCCAGGCGAGTGTCATTCAGTACGACTGGCGGTGATGCGCTTCCATGATCCGCATCGTAAAGGCCCGCGTCCATAACCTGAAGGATCTCACCCTCGGCATTCCGCGCAATGCGCTGACCGTCATCACCGGGGTTTCCGGCTCGGGAAAGAGCTCGCTCGCGTTCGACACCATCCATGCCGAGGGACAACGCCGGTACATGGAGTCGCTCTCCTCCTATGCCCGCCAGTTCCTCCAGCAGATGGAAAAACCCGACGTGGAGAGCATCGACGGGCTGTCGCCAACGATCGCGATCCAGCAGAAGACGACCTCGCGGAATCCGCGCTCGACGGTCGGCACCGTCACGGAGTTGTACGATTATTTCAGGCTCCTCTTCGCTGCCGTTGGCGAGCCTCACTGCCCCGAGTGCGGCGCGAAAGTCACCAGTTCGACCCCCGCCCAGATCGTCGACGTCCTGCTCGAATACCCGGCGGGAACCCGATTGACACTTCTTGCGCCGGTCGTGCGGGGCCGCAAGGGGGAATACCAGAAGGTTTTCGAGGAACTGCGCCGCGAGGGATTTTCGCGGATGCGCGTCGACGGCGAACTCCGCCTTCTCGAGGACGAGCTGCCGCGTCTCGATGCAAAACGCGCGCATACGATAGAAATAGCTATAGATAGGGTGTCCCTCTCCGGCGGACGGGAGGAGACTTCCCGGCTGAATGACGCCGTCGAGCTGGCGTTCAAGATGGCCGACGGCCAGCTCGTCGTAGTCCTCGAGAAGCCGGGCGACGCGAAGGTGCAGGAAATCCTGTTCAGCGAGCGGCTTCGGTGCGGGAGATGCGAGGTCAGCCTGCCCGAGATCAAGCCCCGGCTCTTCTCTTTCAACGCACCCTACGGGGCCTGCACGCATTGTTCGGGGCTGGGCAATCAGCTCGTCGTCGATCCCGAACTGTTCATCCCCGACAAGAGCGTGTCGCTGGCCGACGGCGCCCTCAAGGCGATGGGCACGGGCGAGGAGACGATCCTCGGCCACTGGCTCAACAGCCTGGCGACGCATTATGGCTTTTCGCTGCACACCCCGGTCGAGAAGCTTCCGAAAAAGGTCATGGATATCCTGTTCCATGGGTCGGGAACGGATGAAATCGAGGTCTTCTACGAGGGGCGCCGCATGTCGGCGACGTTCAAAAAGCCCTTCGAAGGGATCCTTCCCATGTTCGAACGGCGGTACCGCGAAACACCGTCGGAAGAGGCCCGCGCCTGGTATGAACGGTTCATGCGCGAACTTCCATGCCCCGGTTGCGCCGGGAAGCGACTTTCGCCGGCCGCCCTGGCGGTGACCGTCGAGAACCTCAGCATTCACGGGCTGACCCAGCTTTCGGTCGGGAGCCTGGTGCGGTTTTTCGAAAACCTGGTTCTGACCGAGCGACAGGCGTTCATCTGCAAAAAAATTCTCGAGGAGATCCGCAGCCGGCTGAGATTTCTGAACGATGTCGGCCTCGACTACCTGACGCTTGCCCGCCCGGCCCACACCCTGTCGGGAGGCGAGGCGCAGCGCATACGCCTGGCGACGCAGATCGGATCGGCGCTCGTCGGCATCACCTACGTGCTCGACGAGCCGAGCATCGGCCTGCATCCCCGCGACAACCGGCGCCTGATCGATACGCTCAAGAGCCTGCGCAGCCTGGGAAATACCGTCCTGGTCGTCGAACACGATCACGAGATCATGCTCGAGGCCGATCACCTGATCGATCTGGGCCCCGGAGCCGGGACCGAGGGCGGACGGCTTGTCGCGGAAGGAACCCCGGCCGAGGTCGCTGCGGACCGGGAGAGCCTCACGGGCCGTTTCCTGGCCGGCATCGAACGGATTTCGCCGCCGGATGCGCGTCGCAGGGGGAACGGAAAATCGCTGACGCTCAGAGGCGCACGACATAATAATCTGAAAGATATAGATGTCGCTTTCCCGCTCGGAAAGCTGATCGCGATCACCGGCGTCTCCGGATCGGGCAAGTCCAGCCTTGTGACGGACACCCTGTATCCTCTTCTGTCGAACCGGCTCCTCAAAACGCATCTCGATGTCGGGGGATACGTGGGGCTCGACGGGCTCGAACATATTAATAAAGTCGTTAATATAGATCAGGACCCCATCGGCCGCACGCCGAGGTCGAATCCCTGCACCTATACCGGCCTCTTTTCTCCCATCCGGACCCTGTTTTCGCAGACCGTCGAGGCCCGTTCTCGGGGCTATACGCCGGGCCGGTTCAGCTTCAACGTGAAGGGCGGTCGGTGCGAGGTCTGCGAAGGCTCAGGGCAGATCCAGATCGAGATGCACTTCCTGCCCGACGTCTTCGTCACCTGCGAAGCCTGCAAGGGGCTGAGATTCAACGACGAGACGCTGAAGGTCCACTTCAAGGGAAAAAACATCGCCGACGTGCTCGCGATGACCGTGAACGATGCTCTCGCCTTTTTCGAAGCCCACTACGTCCTCAGGCGCAAACTCGAGACGCTTCGCGACGTGGGGCTCGGCTATATCACCCTCGGACAGGCCAGCACCACCCTGTCCGGTGGTGAAGCCCAGCGCATCAAGCTTGCGACCGAATTGTCGCGCATGGCGACGGGCCAGACGTTCTACATTCTCGACGAACCGACGACGGGCCTGCATTTCCAGGACGTGAGATGCCTGCTCGGCGTGCTCAACCGGCTCGTCGACAAGGGCAACACCGTGGTCGTCGTCGAACACAACCTCGACGTCGTGAAAACGGCCGACTGGGTCATCGACCTCGGCCCCGAAGGCGGCGATGCAGGCGGCCGCATCATCGCCGCCGGCACCCCCGACGAACTCGCTGCGAATCCGGCATCCATGACCGGCAGATTCCTGGCCGAGATTCTGGGACCGGCTTCCGCCTCCAAGCCCAAAGCGGAAAAACGCGGCCGCGGGAGCAGAGCCATTGCCCGCTGACCGCCCGTCGGCCGGTGTTTCCGCTGATGAAGTCCCGGCGAGACCTTCATCGCCCCTGACACGGCGACCGGATCTGATCATTCTTTCAGCCTTCATCGCAGCCGTCGCGGTGGGCGCCTGGATGGACCTCTTTCAGTGGGATACCGAGGCCTACTTCTGGGCGGGGCGGGCCTGGATGAACGGCGCCGATCCCTACGATCCGATGCTCCTGACGAAGATGACGGGAAAGCTGCCACTGCCGTTCGTCTACCCGCCGACGGTTCTGCCGTTCCTCGGCATCCTGTCGCTGCTGCCTCTTCCGCTTTTCCACCTGATTTTTCTCGCGGCGAAGGTCGGTGCGCTGATCCTGCTGATCCGATGCTGGAGGAGGATCGCCGGGGAACATGCCGGGAGCCTCGTCTGGTTCGCGATGCTGGGGTTTCACGGGGCCCTCTTTTCCGACCTGGGGGCGGGCAATATCGCCGTTTTCGAGGTCCTCCTGGCCTGGCTGGCTCTGGAAGCCTGGATAGAGGGGCGGACGGAGCGGTTCGCCGCCCTGATCGTTCTTGCCGGCCAGCCTAAGCTGGCGCCGTTCGCGTTCTTGGCCATGCTGACCTGGCGTTCGCCACGCCACCGGCGAATCCTCGCGGGTTCCATCGCCGGCCTGGCTGTCATGATGGGAGTCCTGATCGCGATTTCGCCCGATGCCTGGAGCAGATTTCTTTCCGTGGCCGCGGCGATCGACGAGAGAGGCCGGAATAATCCGTGCCAGATGGCCCTATGGCGCGATCTGATGGGAATCGCGACCGGCAGTATCGCTTCCGGAAAAGCGCTGGTTCCCTACCTGCTGGTCAGCCTCGCCGTCGGCCTGGCGACCTGGACGGTCGGATACCGCTCGTCGGGGCGGGGGACGGAGGATCGCCGGCGGGCGGTGTTCCTCGCGGTTCTCGCGTATGCTTTGATTGTCCCGCGGTTCAAGGACTATTCCTATCTGCTCCTGACGCCGGCGGCCGTCGAGGTGTTCGGGACGATGCCGGCTTATAAGATAGTTAAGTATATATTTCTTGTATCTGGCCTAATGCCGTTCATGCCGTTCTCGGAACATCTGCCGCTTGTGTTCGCCTATCTTCCGCTTGCCTGGACGGCGTGGTTCTGGTGGCTGCTGATCAGGCGCGAGGCGGCAGCGGACCGATCGGCGGTGGTGTGATATCCTGATCGGTGCCCGGCATGCCGGAGCGAGACAGGCAGGGAGAGACGATATGGGCCGCAAGAACGGTGTGACCTACGCGTGCCAGACGTGCGGACAGAGTTACAGCAAGTGGCAGGGCCAGTGCAGCGGCTGCGAGGAGTGGAACACCATCGTCGCCGAGGCCGCGGGCCCGGCCGGTCGGCCGACGATGCACGATTTCAAGTCGGGCGCGGCGAACCTCGCGCTGTGTCAGTCCCTCGACGACGTGAAGGCGGAACGGGCCGCCCGCTTCGCG
>MWAR01000141.1 GCA_002068715.1 bacterium ADurb.Bin374 | reverse complement strand
ACCTTCTGACGCAGGCCGAAAGCACCGACATCCGGCACTGGCCGGTAACGCTGACCGTGGCGAAAACGCTCGGCAACGTCCAGGACCTGACCCCGGTCATGGACACCCTGTGGTCGCGCATCGACGCGCACATCCTGGTCGCGGGCGTCACGAGCGGCCGCCAGGCATGGATCTACGCCCGATCGCGCATTCCCGACCTCGAGGTTTCGGGGCTGTTCAAGGATCTGCACGCCCGGCCCGACGAGCGGTGGACGCGGTTCACCCTTCCCGACGGGGAGCCGGACTCGGTTCGCAAAAGTCTTGTGGAGCTGCTTTCGTCGAGGCTTCCAGCCGACAGCACCGCCGGCGACGTCATGACGGTGAGCCCGAAATGCGTCGACGAGTCGCAGACGGTCGCGAACACGCACGACATGATGCTCCGGTTCAACCTGATGTCGCTGGTGGTGAAGCGGGGCGACCAGTTCGCCGGCATCGTGACCCGACGCGATCTCGACCGGGCCGTCCAGATGGACCTCTGGGACAGCCCCATCGCGCCGTTCGTTCCGAGCCAGCCGCCGTTCGTGACGCGCGAGACGCCGGTGCGCATCGTGCGGAAGCTGATGGTGCGGCATGACGTGACGAAGATCCCCGTCATCGAGGAAGGGCGAATTCTCGGCATCGTCACCGCGCGCGAAGTTCTGCGCGGCCTGCGCGAGCTGCTGCCGCCGCCGGCCGAGTATCTGCAGCAGGTCGAGCCGGTCCCGGTTCCCGACCGCAACGCGATGGAAACGCTGTTGAAGCGGGTCACGCCGATCAAGGTTTTGCACGTGCTGCGAAAGGTGAGCGCCACGGCCGAAGCGAGGAAGATCGCCGCGTATGCCGTCGGCGGCTTCGTGCGCGACCTGCTGCTGGAGCGGCCGAACCTCGACATGGACGTGGTCGTCATCGGTGACGCCCTGCCGTTTGCCGAAGCCGTCTCGGCCGAGCTGAAGGCACACCTGACGGTATTCGACCGGTTCCGGACGGCTCGGCTGTCGTTCGAGGACCTGAAAATCGATTTCACGTCGGCACGGCGCGAGCATTACGCCCAGGTGGGCGCCCTGCCGCAGGTCGAGCTGGGCGGCATCGCGAACGATCTCAGCCGGCGCGACTTCTCGATCAACGCCATGGCTCTCGACCTGTCGGCCGGCTCGTTCCTGACGCTCGTCGACCTGTTCGGCGGCCTTCGCGACCTGCATGAAGGGCGCATCCGCATTCTGCACTCGTTCAGTTTTCTCGAGGACCCGACGCGCATGTTCCGGGCGATCCGGTTCGCCTGCCGGTTCCATTTCGACCTGGCCGAGGACACACAGCGGGCCTTCGATCTCGCGCGGCAGCGGGAAGCACTGACGACACTGTCGCCCAAGCGCGTCGGCGCCGAAATCACGCGATGCCTCCACGAGGAGTCGCCGGGCCGCGTGATCGACAGGCTGTATGCGGCGAAGCTGATGCGGGTGCTGCATCCGGACCTCGCCGATGCGTCGGTGCTTCCCGCCCGCTTCAAGCTGATTCCCGGCATCATAAGGCGCTTCGCCCCCCTGCACGAGCCGATCGACGGCGAAGTCGTGCACTGGATCGGCCTTCTCGCTTCGCTCGCCCCCGAACAGGCGGAAAAACTGCTGATCGAGATGGGCATGCACGCGAACCGCCGGACGGCCATCGTCAAATCCATTCGCGCCCTGAGCGAGGTTCCGCTCAGGCTGGCGCGCCTCGCCGCACAGGACGACGTCGGGCTGTTCACGCTTCTGAAGCCGCTTCCCATCGAGGGGCTGGTGGCGCTCGTCGCGTTCGTGCTCGACAAGGCCGGCGCCCGTCAGATTTTCGATTTTCTCGGCAGGCTGCGCGGCGTTCGCGTCGAGCTCTGCGGGGATGACCTGATCGCCCTCGGCATTCCGGCTGGGGCCCACATGCGGACCATTTTCGACGCGCTCCTCGAAGGCAGGCTGCGCGGCAGCATCACTTCACGAAAGGATGAAACGGACCATGCCCAACGGATCTTCTCGGGTCTACGTCTTCCGCTCTCCGGGCGGAACGGGCGGCAACCCGCTCCATAAACTCTACCTGATCGGGGGCGTCATCGCCGCCCTGTTCCTGCTGAGCTTCGCCCTGGCCGGGCCGGGCAGGCTGATGGCATCGCTGATCAGCTCCGCCGTCACCATTCCCGTCGTGCTGATCGCGCTCACGGTGCACGAATGGGCCCACGCCGCGATGGCCGTGTTCCTGGGCGACCCGACCCCCGAGCGGATGGGGCGGCTCAGCCTCAATCCCCTGCGACACCTGGAGCTGTTCGGAACGCTGATGCTGCTCTTCACCCACTTCGGCTGGGCTAAGCCGGTTCCCGTCGATCCTTCCAACTTCCGCATTCCCGGCCGGGCGATGATGGCCGTCTCGCTTGCAGGTCCGGGCTCGAACCTGGTGCTCGCCTTCTGCGGAGGCGGCCTCATGTGGCTTGGCGCACGGTTCATTCCGACCCTCGGCATCCCCCCGCTTTTCGGCGAACTGTATCTCGCCTTCGCGGTGTCGATGGTCATCATCAATCTGAGCCTCGCCTGTTTCAATCTCATTCCCCTCCCGCCGCTCGACGGCTCGAAGGTGCTCTCCTACTTCCTCCCGCCCAGATACCGGGTTCAGTACCGCGCGATCGAGGAGATGGGGCCGTTTCTGCTGATCATGCTGCTCGCGTTCGGCCTGGTCGGGCAGATCATGTCGCCGATGATCAACTTCGGATACAAGACCATCCTCGATGCGTGGGGCCTAGTCTGAGCATACATAGCACTTAATATACATCATGCGAGACATAATTATCACATTATTGATCTGCGGCTCGATCGGATGGGGATACAACCATGTTACGACCCGCATCAACCTTAAACATTCTGGCGTCGCCGTCACCGCACGGATCATCGACCGTGAAACGACGCCGAAATCGACGTATGTGAAGTTCACCTACAAGGCCGGCGGGAAAACGTGGACGAAGAGCATCGTCGTCCCAGACCCGAACGCCTTCAACGGAACGGATACCATCCTGCTGAAGATCGTTCCCGACAATCCAGGCGATCCCTACCTGAATTTTCACGACACCGACATGTCGCGGGAACTGTATTACACGATGGTCGCCGCCCTCGTCTGGCTGATCTACCGCGGCACCAAGATCATGGTCGCCTCCACACGCCCCCATTGGGATTGAGCGCATGACGCCCACGCGCATGCGCGGTCACAGGGTGTCGTCGAATTTCTGGAAGAGGGCGAGGAGGCGGTCGGGGCCGGGGTGGTGGTGGTGATGGCGGGCGCGGTGAACCAGGGCGGAAGGAGCGCCGAGATCGCGGAGGATCCTTGCGCTCTGGATCGGATGGGCTTCATTCGGTAGGGAGAAGACAGTTCGGAGCACGCGTTCCCATATTCGCGGTCGCGTGACGGCCTTTCCGAGGTCGTGCGTCATGGCGAGCAGGAGAAGATCGTTCCGGTCCTGGTCGGAAAGGCCTGCGTCGGCCCGAATCGCTCGCACGAGGCGGAGAACGTGCGCTTTTTCGGAATCTCCGAGGGCATCGAACCGAGAACGCCAGTCGGGCGGCAGGATCTCACGGGCGGATGCGAGATCGGCGGGATCGACCAGCGGCCACATCACCGATCTGAACTGCCTGCACCGGTACAGGAGCCGGCGGACGACATTCACGATCATGCCGGTCATCGCTCGTCTTCCGGCGTGCCTTTTTTCGGCGGCACGGTCGGAACGGGCTTTCCGTATCGTTCGGGCCAGAGCTGGCGAAGTCGGTCCGCCGTCGATTTTTCGCGGCCGATCGGCTTCGGCTCGTAGTAGCGCCGCTCTTTTACTTCGTCGGGGAAATACTCTTCGTGCAGGAAGCCGCCGGGATAATCGTGGGGATACCGATACTCTTTCCCGTAATCAAGCTCCTTCATGAGCCGTGTCGGGGCATTGCGGATGTGAAGCGGAACTCCGGGCTCCCGTCCAGAGTGAATTTCGTCCCGAACACGTTTTTCGGCCATATAGAGGGCATTGCTCTTCGGGGCCGCCGCCAGGTAGACGGCGAGATGCGCCAGCGTCAGGTGGCCTTCGGGCGGGCCGATGTAATCGAACGCCTGCGCGGCCGACATGGCGAGGGTCAGAGCGAAGGGGTCGGCCATGCCGACGTCTTCCGAAGCGAATCGAATCATACGACGTAATATAAATCGTGCGTCTTCGCCGCCGTCGAGCATGCGGTACAGCCAATACAGAGAAGCGTCGGGATCTGAGCCCCGCATCGACTTGTGGAGGGCCGAGATCAGGTTGTAGTGTTCTTCGCCCCCCTTGTCGTATCGAAGCGACTTGTTCTGGAAGACATCGGCCACGAGCCTGTCGTCGACATGCGGCGCCAGGGCCATTTCCTGCCGGGCGACCTCACAGCAGGTCTCGAGAACGTTGAGGGCGATCCGGGCGTCGCCCGCCGACATCTCGGCGATGCGATCGATGGCGGAACTCTCGACGGTCGGCTTCGGAGGCCGCATCAGGTGCCCGTCGCGTTCGAGGGCGCTGTTCAGCAGCGTTCGCAGGTCGGCCGAGGGAAGCGACTGGAGCGTCAGCACCTGGCAGCGGGACAGCAGCGCGGAAACGACTTCGAAGCTGGGATTTTCCGTCGTGGCACCGATCAGAACCGTCGCTCCCGACTCCACGTGCGGCAGCAGGGCGTCCTGCTGGGCCTTGTTGAACCGATGGATTTCATCGATGAACAGCACTGTGCGCCGGCCATACCGGGTGCGCTGGATTCTCGCGTTTTCGAACGCCTCGCGAAGCTCCTTGAGGCCGCAGGTGACGGCGGAAAGCTGGATGAACTCGGCATCGACCAGATTCGCGATCACGCGGGCGAGCGTCGTTTTCCCGCAACCGGGCGGGCCCCAGAAGATCATCGAAGGGCACTTCCCGGCTTCGAGGAGCATACGGATCGGCTTCCCCGGGTTCAGGAGATGCTCCTGGCCCCGGATCTGGTCGAGAGTTGCCGGTCGCACACGGTCGGCAAGGGGCTGGAAGGGCGCGCTTCCGGCCTGCGGAGGAGCGATATCGAACAGGTCAGGCATTGGGAAATTCTACCACGATCCGGGCATTTTGCGCGCCAAGAGGCTTCTGTACAATTCATCCATGGTTTTCCCGAGCTGTTCGTTCGAGACCCGCGCCGGAATCGAGGCGCGGCGTGCTTCGACTGCCGACCGCATCGAATCGAGCTCGCCAAGGGCGCTGCGCAGACCCGCGACGAGGGCATCCGGTTCCGTCCCGAGAAGTCTGGCTCCTTCAATTCCCGAGATGAGCTCCGGAACGCCGCCAACCGCCGTTACCGCGAGCGGGCACCCGGCTGCAAGGGCTTCCATCAGGACGAGAGGGGCTCCTTCGTTTCTGGAGGGAAGAACCAGCAGATCGAGGTCGGCATACACGCGCTCCACGGCATGGACGATTCCCGTCATGTGGACCCGGCCTTCCAGGCGCAGGTCGTGAACTTTCCGCGTGATGGCCGCCTCGAGCTCCCCTCCGCCCACTATCGCCAGATGCAGGGATGGATCGTCGCAGGCAAGCGTGCGAAAGGCTTCCAGAAGTCCTAGATGGTTTTTGATCGGAACCAGCCTTGCAACGACGCCTAACAGGCGGGCCGACTCGGGAACGCCGATCTCACGCCGCCATGCTCCAGTTTTCCGGGGCGTCGCCAGGAATGTCGACAGATCCAGGCCCAGCGGAACAACTCGAACCTTGCCCGGCTTCACACCGGGCAGGTGGCCGAGGATTTCCGCCCGCTGGCCCGGCGTGAGAGCGATGATGAGATCGGTGAACCTGGCCAGCATCCGCTCCGCCAGGATGACCGCGCGACTGCCGGCCGGCGAAAAATACCCTTCGAACACGGTTCCGTGAAACGTATGGACGGTGAGAGGCACTCTGCAGGCGAGTGCGGCGATGCGGCCAAGCATTCCGACTTTCGCGGTATGGGTTTCGACGATGTGGGGCCGGAACGAGCGGATCTCGGCAACGACCGAAGCGAACGCGGCGGCGTCCTTCAGCGGATGGGGCTCGCGAGCGAGGCTCGGAATGATGACGGGCCTGATGCCGGCTTTTTCGGCCAGAGGAATCATGCTTCCTTCGATTTCCGGCGGCGAGCCGACGATGAGCCGAGACTCGTATCCGCGCCGATCGAGCAGCTGCGTCAGGTTGATGACCTGTATGGAAGGGCCGCCGACGTTCATGCGACTGAGCAGTCGCAATACGCGGATCGGTCGCCCCCTCGGTCCGTTCATCCCCGAGAGTGTTCCCGATACCACGCGACCGTTCGGCGCAGCCCCTCGGCGAAACTCGTCTGCGGTGCGAAGACCAATATATCACCTGCGATAGATATATCGGCGGAAGAGTCACGCACATCGCCCGGCTGCGGAGGCGCCATGACCGGCATCATACGCGTTCCGAGAACGTCGTTGAGGGTGGCGATCAGCTGCAGCAGGTCGATTCGCCCGCCCCCGGCCACGTTGATGACCTTGCCCGGCGCGTCGGCGGCATCCGCGGCCAGGATGTTCGCGCGTGCGATTTCGCCGACGTAGATGAAGTCGCGCGTCTGTTTCCCGTCGCCGAAAACCGTCGGCGCAAGGCCCTGGAGCATGCGAGTTATGAATTTCGGGATGACGGCGGCATACTCCGATTTCGGATCCTGGCGGGGGCCGAAGACGTTGAAATACCGCAGAGCGACGGTCTCGAGACCATACAGCCGGTGGAACAGTCGCAGGTAATACTCGACCGTGAGCTTGTGAAGGCCGTATGGGCTGATCGGACACGGCTTCATCGTCTCCCGCTTCGGCTGCTCGGGGTCGTCCCCGTAGATAGCCGAACTGCTCGCGAACACGACCCTGCGCACCCCCGCGTCGCGGGCGGCGACGAGCAGCTTCAGGCTGCCGTTCACGTTCACGTCGTGTGTCCGCTCGGGTTCGGCGACGGAGCGGGGAACCGAAGCGATCGCCGCCTGGTGGAACACCGTGTCGACGCCGTCGACGGCCCTGCGGCAGTCGGCATCGCTGCATATACTTCCATCTATAAATTCAATGCGATCGAGCCACGGGGCCAGGTTCTCCCGACTCCCGCTGGAGAGGTCATCGAGCACGCGCACGCCGACCCCGCGCTCGAGCAAGCCGCCAACGATGTGCGAACCGATGAAGCCTGCACCGCCGGTGACGAGGGCAGTCCGCATCTCTGATCCTCCGCGTTGTCTTGCCGGCCTCGGGCCGGTCGGAATGTGTCACATCTTGCCACAACACCCGCCTCAAGGCAAGCAATCCTCTGTGTCATCTGCGGATAGGCACTCGTAACAGTTCCTTTCTGCCTGAAACGTGCCCGGAATACTCTTTTGCATGTGATATACTTTTGAAAAATGAGCGGAGGGATTGAGCATGCATCGAAAAGCGGTCTATCGTCACCCGGGCTTCCGAAAGGTCGCCAAGCATTATTACGCCGAACTGCTGCGACGGAATCCGATCGCCGCCACGACGCTCGGCGAGCACGAGTACGACGGTCTTCTCCCCGAAGCCGGAGCCGAAGCGGTCGACCGAGAGATCGCCGGGCTGCGGGAGATGCGCGATGCGTTTCAGAGCCTGCCGGAGCGTGAATTGAGTCTTGACGAGCGGCTCGACCGCGAGCTGGCCCTGCACATGGCCGGCATCCAGCTGTTCATGCTCGAGGACGTGCGACGGTGGCGGCTCGGTTGCGATCTCGCCATGATGATCGGCGATTCGCTGTTCATGCTGTTCGTGCGCGATTTCGCCCCGCTCAACGTCCGGGTGGAATCGATGATCTCGCGGTTGCGCGCCGTGCCGGCCTACCTCATGAGCGGCAGGTCGCTGTTCCAGCATGTTCCACCGCTCTGGGGACGAATCTTCATCGAATCGGCCGAGCGCCTGCCCGATCTGCTCGCGACGATAGAAGGCGGCCTGGCCGGGCATCTTCCCCCGCCCGTCATGCAGAGTTTCGTCCATGCCGCGAACGAGGCCCGGCGGGCGATCGCCGAGCACGCGCACTGGCTCAAACACGCGATTCTGCCCGGCGCCGCCGGCGACTGGGCCATGGAGAAAGGGCCGTTTCAGGCGCTTCTCGGTGCCCGCCGACTGGGCATGAACGCGGGCGAACTGCTCGATCTGGGCGAGCACTGCCTGCAGCAGGCACAGCAGCATGTCGACCTGCACGCCCGGGCGATCACGGGCTCTCAGCACGGCACCGCCGCCGGCATGCGCGAGGCCGCCCTCAAGCAGG